>NZ_BOCG01000155.1 GCF_016587775.1 Lactobacillus nasalidis
CCCGGCAAGGGTTGCCGACGGCCACGCAGTTGGCTGGGATGTCCTTGACAACGACGCTGCCGGCACCGATAACTGAATTGTCGCCAATCGTCACACCTGGCACGACGCGCACGCCGCCGCCGATCCAGACGTTGTTGCCGACAGTGATCGGGTAAGCATATTCCAAGCCGCCGATCCGTCTGGCCACGTCCAAGGGGTGGCCGGAAGTGTAGAAGCCGCAGTCAGGTCCGATGTAGACGTTGTCGCCGAAGGTCACCCCGCCGGCGTCCAGGATGGTCAAGTTGTGGTTGGCGTAAAAGTGCTCGCCAACCTTGATGTTCCAGCCGTAGTCACACCAGAAATTCGGTTCAATGTGGCAGCTCTCTCCGCTTTGACCCAGGATCTCCTTCAAGAGCTCCTTTCTTTCTGCCCCCGCCGTCAGTTGGTTGTAACGGAGACACTTGGCCTTGCAGGCAGCCAGTTCAGCCATCAGTTTCTCATCCTGGCCTGGATTGTAGACCTGGCCGGCCAGCATTTTTTCCTTTTCAGTCATTTTTTCACCTGTTTTCTATTAGTTTATAGCTTCAGTTTAGCACGGCAAGTCATTTCTTATTTTGAAATTTTTGCCAAATATTTCTGGCTGACAAAAACAACAGATAGGCTGAATAGGCCAGCATCAAGGTGAAAATGACCCGGAAAAGAAAGTTGCCCGGATCCAGCCACAAGTTTCCGAAAACCACTAAACTGAACAAGGCATAGAAAAACTGGCAAAAATCCAACAGCGTCCTTCTCATCTTTTAAGCAAGCTCCCAAATTAATTGCCAGGCCACAGGAAGCGGATCGCAGTCTTTAATACGGCCGGGTTCTCCCGCAGACGGCTGTGCTGGGCATTCGGACCGGTGAATTTCTTTTCCCGGTAGCTCTTAGCCCGCGGGCTGACCAGATATCGCAGGGATCTGGTTGAAGAATTGTTGATCCGCCCGTCGGAATTGCTCCCGTCCAGCAGGTCGCCATATATGTTCAAAACGCGGGCTTTCGGGAAAATCTTCCGCAAAACCAGCAAGTGCCGGTATGTCTCACTCATCTTGAGCGGCCGGCCGTTCTTTCTGTCCGCGGACGTCTTCAGGCCTTGGCCGCGAACCCCATTATAGTGGCCGGCGATGCCGACCATCCTTTTAACCGTTGGGAAAGACTTCCGCCGGCCGTAATTGATCAGCATGTAGCTGATCGTCGTGTTCCCCATCGAGTGGCCGATCAGGTTCATCTGCGTGAACCGGTGAGTCTTTTCAACGGCTTTGATCGCCTGGTAGGCATACCAGGCGTCACGGTTGTAGTCAAGATTGCGGTTGTCCGCGAATCCGACCAGAATCAGCGGATTTTTGGCTTTGGCTGACAGGCTTGCGCTCAGTTTGACCTTGCCCGCGGCGTCAACCTGGGCCTTGATGATCTGCTTGCTGGCCCCGGATTGCTCTGCTGCCTTGGCAAAATATTCTTCTGCCTTGATGCTGGAGCTGTAGCCATGGATGAAAAAGGTTGGCCGCAGCTTGCGCTTTCTGCTAGTCGACGAGCTGGCTTGCGCTGCCGGGTGATGGTAACCGGTCAAGCCTGCCCCAAATAGGAGCCCACCGGCCAGAGCCAGGCTCAGGACAATTTTCTTGTATTTGCTCATACTGTTTTTATTTTTTCCTTTCTTAAAAAACACACTATTTTTCAAACTACACTATTTTTTTACACTATTATCTTAATTGTATGATTGTCGCTTTTTGGAGTCAATCTGCCTGACCGTTTGTTAACCAAGTTTTAACCAGCGCGGCGAAGCCGCGTTATTGTGGTATAATTATTGTAGTAACAATTAGGAAATTGAAAATAAAGGAGTCGAAGAAATGTATCCCCATCAAGAAGGCTTTGAAAACTGGTGCCGGGGCCCGCAGCGGCTCAGCCCCAAGTCAGTCGAAAATGCCGATTACTGCCTCAGCCATTTTTTTGCTTATGCCGCGGTGAATTTTCCCTCAAGTGAAGTCAACGACATCACTGCCAGCAACGTCCGTGACTACCTGCAGCAGCTGGCCAGCAAAGAAAAGCTGCAGGTCACGACCGTCAACAAGTACGTCAGCTACATCAAAAAGTATTTCTACTACCTGGCCCTGGCCGGGATCACCCCGACCTACCGCCTGCTGGATCTGAAAGGCTACTCTTTTGAAAGGCGGAAAACCTACGTGATCGGCTGGCCGGACCATTTGCCGGACCTTGTCCCCTGCGTCAAGCAGCCTTTGACCTTGTGGCTCATGCAGCTTTTTGCCCTGGGCTACCAAGCCAAAGAGCTCTTAAGCGTCAGATACAGCGACGTTAAGGATGATCTGGGCGAGATGAGCGATTACTTGACCGGGAGCCTTTCCTTTGAAAACAGCCCGGATCCTTACGTTTTTGCCTCAAGGTCAGGCGAGCCCTATGCCAGCAGCAACAATATCATGCAGCTGGTCAAAGCCGACAAGGACCTCCTCTCCCCCATGCCCTTGACCTTGACCAACCTCCGCTTGTCATACGTTTATTCCCTGATCAGCCAGCAGAAATATTCTGACAAGGAACTGCTGGAAATCCTGCGCTGCCCGCCCAAGCGCCTGGCTTACTACCAGTACAACGCGGCCCAGTGCAATCTGATCCGTTTTTCCGCGCAGATGCTAAAAAAGCAAGGGGCAAGTGACGCCCCCTTAAAAAAATAGGCTATAATAGGTTAATAGCCAATAAAAGGAGATTTTATAAAAATGAATAAAAACAAGAAGCAAGAAGCCGAAGAAGAAAGCTGGGGCAAGTTTTTCCGGGACGTCCTCGTCATGTTCCTCATTTTTGTCTCAATTTATTACGTAATCTTCTCCTTCTTCTTAGCTAATGAAGTTGTTTCCGGCCCATCCATGCAGCCGACTTTTGAAGACGGCGACCGCTTGATTGCCGTCCGCCACTTCACCCCGAAGAGAAACGACGTCGTGATCATCAAGGCGCCTGACGAGGCAAACGCCATGTACATCAAGCGGGTGGTCGGCCTGCCAGGCGATACGGTCCAATCCAAAAACGACGTTCTCTACATCAACGGCAAGAAGGTTGCCCAGCCGTACCTGAACAACAAGTACAAGAAGGCGGACAACCTGGCTGGGGTCAACTACACGAACGACTTCAAGGTCAAGCTGAAGAAGAACCAATACTGGGTCATGGGTGACCACCGCGACGTCTCCAAAGACTCCCGGAAGTTCGGGGCCATCAAACGGAGCTCGATCCTCAGCAAGGTGGTTCTGCGCTACTGGCCATTTACCCAGATCAGCACCAACTTCTATTAACAGCCTTAGTAAAGGGATACAAGCAAAACGAGTGTAAAAGAGAAAAAGAGCAGAGAAAATGAAAAACAAAAACAAACAGGCAGCTGCTGAAGAAGAAAGCTGGGGCAAGTTTTTCCGGGACGTCTTCGTCATGTTCCTGGTCCTTGTCTCCATCTACTATGTGGTCTTTTCCTTCTTCCTGGCCAATGAAGTAGTTTCCGGCCCATCCATGCAGCCGACTTTTGAAGACGGCGACCGCTTGATTGCCGTCCGCCAGTTTACTCCTAAGAGAAACGACGTGGTAATCATTAAAGCCCCCGACCAGCCAGGGGCCATGTACATCAAGCGCCTGATCGGCCTGCCGGGTGACACGGTCCAGTCCAAAAACGACGTCCTCTACGTCAACGGCAAGAAGATTGCCCAGCCATATTTGAACAACAAATACAAAACGGCTGATCATTTAGCTGGCATGACATATACTAATAACTTCAAAATCAAGCTGAAGAAGAACCAGTACTGGGTCATGGGCGACCACCGAGACGTCTCCAACGACTCCCGCCGCTTTGGGCCGGTTTCCCGGAGCTCCGTCTTAAGCAAGGTGCTGCTACGCTACTGGCCGGTCAACCAGATCAGCAGCAACTTTTACTAAAAAATTCTGAACTCCCCTCACCTTGTTTTAAAAAATGGTAAAATAAGTTTATAAAGGAGTGAAGATCAATGAAACCAGAAGAACTTTCGGACGCAATCATCGAATTTCAGAGCAAGCATGCTGTGAGCGACACTACCTTGGCTTTCGCCAGCCACCTCTCAGTTGAAAAGGTGCACGCCATGAAACAAGGACGCGGCAGCTTTACCAGCGATGAAATCAACCAGATGCTGGACTACCTCCAGAGCCAGATGTAAGCAGAGTCGAACCAAGCGGTTCGGCTTTTTCTTTGGTCATTTTCGGCTTTTGTTTCACGCTGACTATTTTACAATTTACGTAAAGTGTAAAATAGCAAAAAGCGCGTCAAATAAAGGAATAGGCCCCGTTTGTTCTTAACAGCTGCCATTTTTATCATTTAACTTTAACCAGTCATTTCCTCTAAGGAAGCCCGCTGTTAAGGGATTTTTCTCATTTAGAATGTAAGCCTTTTTCTGTCCTTTTTGTTTCACGGGCCCTTTTTACCCAGTACACGGCCAAGTTATTCACAGGCTGAAGAAAGCAAAACGAAGCTGCCCAAGGATGATTCCTTTGAGCAGCTTCGTTTTTTGATCTTTGTTTTTACTTGTTGCGTTCAGCTTGCAATTCTGACATCTTGATCATGACGTCGACAGCCTTCCACATTGATTCCAGGACCGTGTATTCGTAGCGGCCGTGCATGTTTTCTTCCCCGGCAAAAAGGTTCGGGCAAGGCAGGCCCATGTAGGTCAGCTGTGACCCGTCCGTGCCCCCTCTGACCGGTTCTTCGTTGATTTCGGTCATCCCGCATGCTCTGTAGGCATCCCGGGCCAGGTCGATGATTTCCATGTGCTTGGCCAGTTCGTCAGCCATGTTGTAGTACTGGTCCCACATCTTCAGCTTGATTCTTTCGCCATACTTGGCGTTCAAAGCCGCCACCTTCTCCTTGACCAGGTTCTTGCGGGCTTCCAGGCCGTCGCGCTTGAAGTCACGGATAATGTAGGCCATGTGGGTGTTGTCCACGGTCCCTGAGAAGTCCATCAAGTGGTAGAAGCCTTCCTCGCCTTCAGTCTTTTCCGGCACCTCGTCTTGCGGCAGGGAGTTCTGGAAATCGATCCCGACCTGGATGGCATTGATCATCTGCCCCTTGGCTACGGCCGGGTGCACGTTGACGCCCTGGATGTCCAGTTCAAACTGGGCAGCTGAGAAGGTCCCCCAGTCCAGCTTGCCCGGGCCTTCCCCGTCAACCGTGTAGGCAAAGGCGGCATTAAAGTCTTCCACGTCAAAGTGCTGAGCCCCGGTGCCGATTTCTTCGTCTGGGGTGAAGCCCAAGCGGATTTCCCCGTGCTTGATTTCCGGGTGAGCCAGCAGGTATTCGGCAAAAGTTACCAGTTCTGCATCCCCGCACTTGTCATCGCCGCCCAAAAGAGTGTCGCCGGACGCGGAAATGATAGTCTGCCCCTTGTACTTCTTCAGGTTCGGGAAGACGGCCGGATCCAGGAAGAATTCGCTGTCGCCCAGCTGGATCTTGCTTTCCCCGTCGTAGTTTTCAGTGATCTGCGGCTTGACGTTTTCAGAGTTGAAGTCGGCCGTGTCGCAGTGGGCCAAAAAGCCCATCACCGGAACCTCCCAGTCAACGTTTGAAGGGATAGTGGCAATGACCGTGCCGGCCTTTTCGTTGTAGTGAACGCCCTCTAAGCCCAATTCTTCCAGCTCCTTCATGATGACCATCTGGTAGTCCACTTCTCTTTGCGTGGACGGGAAGCGGTCGGCATGCTCGTCAGAGCGGGAGTTGATCTTGACGTACTTCAAAAATCTTGGCAGCAAACTTGGATATTCCATTTTTTCTCCTTTTTCTTTACATAAAAAATGATATTTCAATTAGTCAAAAATATTGTGGAAAGGATCAGTCGATACCGCGCTGATCAGGCATTCAAGGTCCCAGTCCTCTTCCTTCTGCCAGCTTACAAGACGCTTGGCAGCCTCGTACTTGAAGAGCTTCTCTGTGTAGTGGCCCGGATCCACAACCACCAGCCCAGAAGAGATCATGTCATGGCCGGTGTGGTAGTAGACGTCGCCAGTGATAAAGGCATCGCACTCATCTGCCAGGGCCTGCTTCCAGAACTTGTTGCCGTCGCCGCAGACAAAGGCCACGGTCTCAACCAGCTTGTCTTCGTCAGCGCAAATCAAGCGGACCATGTCCACGCCCATCTTGTCTTTGACATAGTGGGCAAAGTCCTTGGCAGGCATCGCTTCCGGCAGTCTGCCCTTGCGGCCGATGGCGATGCCGTCTTTGTCCGGAGCAAAACCGGTCACGTCAACCAGGCCCAGCTCTTGAGCCTGCCAGTCGCTTGACCCATCCTGAGCCTTGTCAGAATTGGTATGGATGGAGTAAACGGTGATGCCATTCGCGATGATCTTGGCGTACATGGCCTTTTGCGGGTCACTGTAGTCAAGATTGTTGACCGGGCGGAAGATCAAGGGGTGGTGGCTGACGATCAAGTCTGCCCCTCTTTGGATGGCTTCATCGACCACGTTTGGCCGCACGTCCAGAGTCACCAGGATCTTGTGAACCGGGCTTTCCAGGCTGCCGATCTGCAGGCCGACCGGGTCGCCTTCGCTAGCGATGGCTTCTGGAAAAGCCTCATTCAGTTTGGCAACGATATCTTTTACTTGAGTCATTTTTCTGCACCTGACAATTCTTCTTCGATCATGGCCAGCAGGTCTTCGATTTCTTTGATCCGGCCTTCATCCTTCTGCCGGGCCTTGTTCAAATTAGCCAGCAGCTTCTGGTAATAGGCTTCCTGCCCCCGCCACTTTTTATAAAAAACATCCGTCTTCTTCGCTAAGAGCAAGGGGCCGAATTCCTGCTCGCGGACGCTGAGCTCATGGATCCGGTCAGTCAGCCGCGCCTTGATCAGTTCATAGATGTGGCCAGCTTCATCGACGATGTCCTCAGCAACGATTTCATACTTGTTCTCCATCAGCCAGCGGCGGACGGTGTTTTCCCCGATGTTGGCCTCAAGGACCAGGGTCGGGTAATAAACGCCCCGGCCGGCCGCCTCAGCCAACAGGCTGACCATCAATTTGCCGCCCATGCCGGCGATGACGACCGTGTCAATTCCGTCTTCTTCCTTGATTGTCTCCAGGCCCGAGCCCAGGCGGGTTTCGATGGCATCTGCCAAGCCGGCCGAAGCGATGTCGGCTTTGGCATTGGCCAGAGGGCCGGCGGCAACGTCGCTGGCAATAGCGTGGCTGATCTTGCCGCTTTGAACCAGGCGGATCGGCAGATAGGCGTGGTCGGTGCCGATGTCGGCCACCCGGCTGCCCGGATCAACCATTTCGGCAAGTTTGTTAAGTCTTAAATTCATAAAGTTAAGCGCTCCTTTTTCCAAAACTAAATTTTATCATATTGACCGCCAGCCAAAGAGAGTTTCTGCAAAAAAATAATCCGCGTGCTATAATTAACAGAGGTTTTGTCTAGCTTAAACTAGTCAAGGAGGCAAAAAGACAGCAGATGGATCGAACAGAAGCAACTACTCTGACAAACATGTGCATGATCGTCGACGGCGACAAGGTCTTGACGATCGACCGGCTGGACCCCTTCTGGCCGGGCCTGGCTTTTCCAGGCGGCCACATTGAGCGGCATGAGTCCTTTCATGATTCCGTCGTCAGAGAAGTCAAGGAAGAAACCAATCTGGACATAGTTGACCCCCGCTTGGTCGGCTTCAAGCAGTTTTTTGACCAGCAGGACCGGCGCTACCTGGTATTTTTCTACCGGGCAGACAAGTTCTCCGGAACCGTGCGCTCCTCAAGAGAGGGCCGGCTGGAATGGGTCAAGATCAGCGACCTGCCCAAGCGGCAGCTGGCTTACAACTTTGACCGGGACCTTGAGGTCTTTTTGAACTCAGACATTGATGAACATTTGTTGTTAAACGAAAAGGATTTTCTGTATTAATGACCAAGAAGAGCAAGAAAAACAAAAAGAACAAGAAGAGCCGAAAACGCTTCTGGCCGGTCATCCTGATCTGCCTGATTTTCGCGGGCCTATTTGCCTTTGCCGGCGCCTACATCAACAACTACCCGCTGTCCAAGGACATCAAGCTGGTTGCTACCCGGCCAAAGGCCCTGAAGGCCAAGAAGACCTTGAGCCAGAAAGACATCTGGGGCTATCCTTTTGCCAAGTGCTACACCAAACAGATCAAGTACCTGTCCGGCCAGCGCTACGGCAAAACTGACATCTGCCGGCGGACCTACCCGAAGAAGTCCTACTTCCATGACGGCTGGGACTTCGGCTGGAGCGAGGTCGGCAACAAGGCCGCGGTCCTGGCGGTGCACCCGGGGACGGTCAAGAAGATCGGCTACTGCACGGGTCTGGGCTACTATGTCTGGGTCGTTTCCTCAGACGGCTACGTTGAAATCTACCAGGAAGGCTTTGCCAGCCGGTCAGACATCACGGTCAAGGCCGGCCAGAAGGTCAAGCTTGGCGACAAGCTGGGACGGTTGACCGCTTCCCACCTGCACCTGGGGGTCACCAAGACCAGCAGCGACTACATCACCAAGCACGGACAGCCTTACAAGAACTACGCGACCGACAACGGCACCTGGCTGAATCCGATGACGCTCATCCAGAACAGCCTGAAGAAGCAGCAGGAGACCAAGGAATACAATGAAAAGGTCGCCAGCTACAATGCCAAGGCAGCCAGCTACAACAGCACCCTGGCCAGCAAGAAGGCCAAGCTGAAATCAGAAGAAAGCAAGCACCTTTATCACTACGTAAAGAATTTTATCAAGTAAAAGCAAAAGACGATTGACAAGTGTCAGTCGTCTTTTTTATTTCTCTTGTTTTCCTTTTTCCAGGTCAAGGAGATACCTTTTGGCTTCAAGGCCCGCCGCGTACCCAGTCAGGCTCCCGTCAGCCCCAATGACCCGGTGGCAGGGAATCAGGATCAAGATTGGGTTGCAGTGGTTGGCCATGCCCACGGCCCGCGAAGCCTGCCTGCTCCCTGTCATCTGTGCCAGTTCCTTGTAAGTTCTGCTTTGCCCATAGGGAATCTGCCACAGCTGCTGCCAGACCTTTTTCTGAAAATCCGTTCCTTCCGGATTCAGCGGCAGGTCAAAGTCCTGCCTTTGCCCGGCAAAATATTCTGTCAGTTCCGCTTTGCAGGCCTTCACCAAGTCGCCTGAAGGGTCGCCGGGGATGATCCGGTCTGCCGGTACTTTGCCGGCGGCAGTCCGGTCTGCCGGCGAAAATGCGCGTAAAAAGTCGACATGTTTTCATAGCCCGCGGCCCCGGCTGCATCCAAAACGCTGGCCCCGGCCTGCAAGGCCTGCTTGGCGGCAGCAAGGCGCACCTGGACCAGATATTCCTTGGCGGGCATCTCGTAGTATTGCTTGAAGAGCAGCGACAAGCGCTTTTTGCTCGCGCCCAGCTCTTTCAATTTACTATCCAGCTCTTCCTGGTCGCTGAAATAGCGGTCAAAGGCGGCCTTGCCCGCTTCTGCCAGCTCACGGCCTGGGTCATAGGCAGGCAGGTCGGGCCGGCAGCGTTTGCAGGGACGGTAGCCAGCTGCTTCTGCTGCTTGCCGGGTCTTGAAATATTCAACATTGGCCCTTTTGGGAACTTTTGATTTGCAAGAAGGCCGGCAGAAGATTTTTGTTGTCTTCACGGCATAGTAAAACTTGCCGTCATAGGAAGGGTCACAGTCTCTTACCGCCTCCCACATTTCATCGTCCATCATAGTTTCCTCCTTGCCTTCGGCTGTCAAGCCTGCTTTTGATCTTCTATACGCAACTTTACCATAGATGCTGCCGTTTTTCTTCCAAAAATGGCAGTTGCAATTTTCGCGCTTTGCCATAAACCAAAAAATCCTTCCCTGGCTAGGAAAGAATTCTTGGCAAGTTCCTTATTGCCACCTATCTGATGACTTGTTTATAGCTGATTTCTTCGATCGTCGTCTGCTTGTAGGAAAGCCCGGCCTCATCCGTGGCCTGCTTTGAACTCGGTCAGCCAGAGTATGAGCCAGCGCGCGGGCTAAGTCATCCGGCTCCAGGAAAGCGTGCGTTTCTGTCAGCTTTCTGACATCTGCGGTCCACTTTCCCGTATTCCCGGGTCAGCAGAGCCAGAAAAATTTCTTCCTTGCCCTCAAAGTAGTTGTAAATGGACGGGCGGGACATAGAAGTTTCCTGGCTTGGGAAATTCCATTAGCCTTTGCTCTTATTCGAGAAATAAGCGTCCAGCACCTTAAGGCTGTCAGCGCGCAGAACGCCGGCTGTGACCTCTGGCTGCCAGAAAGAATGGTCAAAAACAATCTTGCTGCAATTGCAGCCTTCTTTTCCAAGTATCTTTTCCAGGTCGATATTGCTTGCGGCATAGACCAGCCGGCCAAGTTTCGTCCACACCATGGCGCCGCTGCACATGAAGCATGGCTCACAGCTGGAGTACATCGTGTATTCATGCAGATCGGTAATGCCGGTCTCGCCGCAGAACTTTCTGATCAAGCCGGTCTCGCCATGAAAGGACGGGTCATGCATGGTATAGATCTGATTCTCATTAGTGCAGACAACTTCCCCATCCTTTACCAAAACCGCGCCAAATGGCTCATTTCCATGTTCCGCTGCCGCCGCGGAAAGCGCGATTGCCTGCCGCATGTATTCTTCATCTGTCATCCTCAGCCCTCCACTTAACTATCTGCTTTGCTGCCCAGCAGGAATTTGCGTTCCATCTCTACGCGGGGGATGCCAACTTCGAAAAGTTCACTTAAGGTCACCTTAAAGCACTCCCGCTCATAAGAGACATTAATGACCGCCTTTCCTGCTCATGGTGTTCATTTTACCGAATAAAGGCCGCCTTGTACACTTTGCCGCTGCTGATCTTGCTTAGCGTTTGTTTTTGATGTTTAGCAGACCGGCCTTGGATTCTTCCAGGTCAAGGTTGGTCAGATACGGGATGGCTTCTTCAATTTGCTCATCTGAGAAATTCCACCATTCAAGCTCGTTTAAGAAATCGATTGTTTCTGGGTCGAAGCGGTAGCGGATGAGGCGGGCCGGGTTGCCGGCAACGATGGCGTAGTCTGGCACGTCTTTAGCAACAACCGCCCTGCTGCCGATGACGGCGCCGTTGCCGATCTTGACGCCTGGCATGATGGTCGCTCCCCGGCCGATCCAGACGTCGCTGCCAATCACCGTGTCCCCTTTGACTGGCATGTCTTCTGCCCGCATGCTGGAGCGGTCGTACCAGTCCTTTTTGACAGCCATGAAGGGGTAAGTTGAAATAGAGTTCATGGAGTGGTTGGCTGCCGGCATGATGAAGCGGACGCCGTTGGCAATGCTGGTGAAGCTGCCGAAAATCAGCTTGGCCCGGTCTTCCCGGTTGTAGAGGACACAGTCTTCTTCGAAGTCCTCTTCTGCTTTTTCCTTGGCGTAGTAAGTGTACTTTCCGGCAAAAATGTTGCTGCTTTTCACCATGTCTTTGAGGTAAATCATTTCTGTTTCTTTCATAGCTAGAGCTCCTTTCGTTGATGGTCATTATTATGCGCCAGAAAGGTATGAAAAGAAAAGCACAGTTTCAGCATATGTGTTGGATTTTGCAAAAAAATTTTCAAATCAAAAAAGGCAGCTGACTTTGTCAACCGCCTTTTTGCGATATTCAGTTACTGCTTGATCTGCTTGGCTGCTTCCAGGCCAGCGATGCGGCCGGAATTTACGGCAAAGCCCATGGTATTGCCTGGCAGGGTAAAGTTGTAGCTGTCGGCGTAGATGGTGTTGGCGTCAGATCCCGCACTGAAAAGGCCCGGGATAGCCTGGTCGTCATCATCCAGCACTTGGCAGTTTTCGTCGATCTTGACGCCGCCAACCGTGCCGTAGGCCCCGCTGTAGAACTTGCCGACCAGGAAGCCGCCCTCCCCCGTCAGCTTGTGCAGGTAGTCAGGATTCTTGAAGAATTCGCTGTCTTGGCCATGGTCACAATAGCTGTTGTAGTCGTCGATAGTCTTTTGAAGCTTTTCAACTGGAATATCCAGCTTGTCAGCCAGCTCTGCCACGCTGTCTGCCGTAATGATGGCTTCATAGCCGTTCTCTTCCGCCTTCTTGATTACTGGATCCAGCATCTTGAAGCCGGCAGCCGGGTGGACGATGTCCATGATGTCTGGGCCGTCTTCCTGGTACTTTTTCAAAATTGCCCGGTCCATGATGACGTAGGCATAGTGGCCTGGCTGCAGGAACATGGCGTTGCCGGAAAAAGTAGTATTGCCCAGCATGCCTTCATCCATGAAGCGGTCGCCCTTCTGGTTGATCATCAGGTTCGGCTGGCGCAGAACGCCGTCAGCGACCATGTATTCCAGGTTGTGCGGGAGAATATAGATCATTTCAACCGTATCGCCGTACTTCTGAGCCCCGGCATCCCACATCATCTTCAAGCCTTCGCCATTGATGCCAGGCACGTTGAAGGTGAAGAAGTCCTTGTCGAGGTTAAAGCCCTGCCGCTCTTTCAGCATTTCAGCATTTGACCCGTAGCCGCCGGTTGCGACGACAACGGCTTGGGCGTGAACAGTATATGCGGCATTTTCGCTTTCAGCAAGCAAGCCGGTTACCTTGCCATCTTCGGTTAACAGGCGCTTGACCGGCGTTTCCAGGTAGAACTTGACGCCCAGTTCTTCAGCCCGCTTGGTCAAGGCCTTGTTCATGGCTGAGGCGCAGCCTGGCCCGATCTTGCCATTTCCTGGATCAACGATGTGCCAGGTAGCGTTTGATTCCTTGAAATAGCGGAAGGCCCCGGCGAACTTGACGCCCATCTCTTCCAGCCAGTCGATGGTTGAGGCGGACTGCTTGAAGTAGCGGGCCACTAAGCGGCCGTTGACCCGGTAGTGGGTGTATTCCATCTGGTTCTTCAAGGCTTCGGCCACGGAGATTTCATTAAAGTTGGACTTTTGGATCTTGGTGTTGATTCCCAGCGGCCCCATGCCCATGTTGGCGGTCCCGCCAGTGATCTTTTCCTTTTCAAAAACCACGACCTTGACGCCTTGTTCAGCAGCAGAGACTGCCGCAGCCAAGCCGGCCGGGCCGGCGGCAACGATGGCCAGGTCGGTGGTTATTTCTTCTTTCGTCTTAGCCTGACTTTCTCCGCTGGCCTCCTGCAGGGCTTTTTTCACCGCGGTCATGATGGCGTTGGAAGAGACCGTGGCGCCAGACACGGCGTCAACTTCGGTTGACTGGGAGGCAATGATTTCGCTGGCGATGACGTCGTTAGCCTTGGACTGGTATTCGCCAGCCCCGACTAGGACGTCAACAGCGCTGATTTTCCCATCCGTGATGGTCGTTTCTACTTTGACCGGCCCGTGCAGGCCTTCTGCTTCCGTTTGGTATTTCCCGTCTTGGTATGACATGATTTTTCTCCTTGTTTCCTTACTCATTTCTTCTAACCGCTTACATTGTATCGTGAAAAAAGTATAATAGTAATTAAGCAAGGTATCTAAATTATTCGCAAAAAGTATCTTTTGCCAAGGAGAAAAAATGTTCATTCAGCAGAAAATTACCGACAGAATAGCGATCAGCCATGATTTTTTCAAAGAAGAAGCAGCGGCTAGTAAAAGCTCAGATTTTCACTTAGAACTGGTTGAGCTGCTCTCCCCCTGTCATGCGGTCTTGAACAACTTGCCCTGCCAGCTGGATTCATATGACATCGTGATCTCAAAGAAGCTGCCAAGGCTGGAATTTTTCAACCGGGAGCCATTCAGCCTGCGCCTGGTCAGTCTGGACTTCAAACGCCAGTCAGTGATCGACATGCTGACCATGGCCAATAATGGCTTGGTGCACGATGTGTTTAAGGACCTGGACGGTTCGGAAAGCTATATCCATTACACCGGTCTGGACAATCTAATCTGCCACGAAGCGCTGAATTTTTGCCAGAAAATTGCTGAGGACGGAGAAGACGACCGCTTCCTTGATTATGAACTGTCCCTGGCTTGCGCGGGCTTCTTGACGGAATTGTCCCGCCACTACCATGCCCGCGTCCGGCTGGATTCCTCGCGCTTTCCCAGCAGCAATGTCCACTACACCAATTCTAAAACCAGGACGGGGATGATCATGAATTATCTGGTCGCCAACATTCAAGACGTCACTTTGGAAAAAATGGCAGAATATTTCGGCTACCAGCCCAAGTACCTGTCACGCTTGATCAGGCAGCTGTTTGACCAAACTTTTACTCAGCTGAAGATGGAAACCCGGGTGGCGATCAGCAAGTCACTTTTGGAACTGACGACCAAGAGCATTGAGGAAATCAGCGAGATTGTGGGCTACCCCAGCGTGACTGCCTATTACCGCGCCTTTAAGCAGGTCGCCGGGATGACGCCGAGTGAGTACAGGAAATTTGCGCGGGAGGGATGACATGTGGGAGAACAAAAAATGGCTTCGGTGTGGTACCGAAGCCATTTTCACTTATTGCTTGTGCTTTTCGCTATGTTCTTAATCACCTTAAAAAACACCATTATTATACAAGTCTTGAACAGTTAGCAAAATTATTTAGTCCTATCAAGATAGAACTTCAGATATTCACGTAGGTGAGCTACTTGATCACGTTCCAAGTAAATCGTTAAATGATCCACCAAATCCAAACTGCGGTATAAATGAAATATTATTACTTCATGTGCTTGATCAAACTCTAACTCAACTGAAGGAACGTCAATTAGCGAGAAGTGTTCAGACACTTCATCGCCTTGGGGAAAAGTTTCAATGCGAGAGCACATGGTGTTTGGCCCATTGTAATACCATAACGGTGCAATTGTGAAAGCACAACTATCATTTCTGGTTACTCAAGCGTAAAATTGATCCACTCTGAGCTGTAATTACGCTTGTCTAGCTAGAAGTAGATCGTGAAATCATTGGGCATCAATTATAGATGCGGCAATAATGGGCCTCCTATCTCACTTACCTTAAACAGACATCAAGTTTTGCTTGATGGTATCTAGTTGCTCAAACAATTCAGTCAGTTTAGCAACTATTCGCTTCTGCTCTGCTAATGGTGGGAGAGGGATTGGCGTTGCCACAATTTTAGTTCTAGATATATTTGGTTGTGCTCCGCCTACGCCACTTTTAATAAACTTAGGCTTCATAAACATTAGATAGTCAAACAAGTACTTATTTGACACGCCTGTAAATGGAACACATGCGCAACAAGCTTGATTGGTAGTAGCTTCAATGTCCAATATTCCCAATTTTCCTATAGTTGCACCATACATAGCCAACAGAACACTACCTACCGGCTTAATCTTAACAGAGGTTTCTTTTAAAGCCTTTTCAGTTATATGTTGGTTTGCAACGGTGATGTGGGCATCATTTAAATCGCCCGTAAGAATCCAGGGAATTGTACCACCATTATAATACTCATGATTTGATTTTGAAGGTGTGGCGCCTGCTCCCCAATCTCCCACATCCCCTAATCTCACCCATGACCAGCTATCAGGAATTGCAAAAGGCTTCTCATCATCAGTGATCTCTGGAAGTTTCTTCCCCTTCTTGATCTTACCTTCTTTCACCAACTCTGCCTTTTCCGCTTTAATTTTCTCCAACAATTTGCTTGCCGGCTCATCACTAGGATCCTGCTCTACCAACTTGCCTTGCATTGCAAGGTCAAGCAATTTCGATCTCATTGCCTGTTCAAGATCTTGGAACTCAGCAACGTTCTTCTCAATCACATCGATCAGTTTAAACAACTCCGAAACCTTTACAGTGTATACCGCTTTCACGTGAAAGTAAACAGCTTTCATGACATTTAATTTTATTTTTTTCGCTGATCACTGGCCGAGAGCCCCGTCATAGCAGGCTTTGACGCGAGATTAGAAAATTAATAATTTTAAAAAAGCATATTCTTTAATATAAAGTATATGGTATTTCTATTTAGTGACACAGTTGTTTTAAAATAATGGTCTGTATCTTGTTTCTCTACATCTTAGCAGCTGCCTTCATCCTGATTCGATTCTTTTTTGCGAATAAAAAATAAGGGAAATGTCATTTTTCTCTTGAAATAGTTTTCAAGACCAATTATAATCATTCTCGTAAGCGGTTACTTACATAGATGTGGAAATTGCAAGCAAATTGCAAAAGTAATGAAAGATACCGAAAACACAAAATGGAGGTTTGTTCAATGTACTCTGCTAAAATGCCGGAAGGCTTTTTATGGGGCGGCGCTGTTGCCGCTCACCAGTTAGAAGGTGCCTGGGACGTCGGTGGCAAAGGCGTTTCAGTCGCTGACGTGATGACCGTGGGTTCCGCAACCAAGCCGCGGGAAATCACCGACGGCGTTCTGCCGGGAAAGAACTACCCGAACCACTCCGCCATTGACTTTTACCACCACTATAAAGAAGACATCAAGCTTTTGGCAGGCATGGGCTTTAAGGCCTTCAGAACCTCCATTGCCTGGACCAGAATCTTCCCTAACGGTGACGATGAGCAGCCAAGCGAAGAAGGCTTGAAGTTCTACGACGACTTGTTTGATGAAATGCACAAGTACGGCATCGAACCAGTCATCACCTTAAGCCACTTCGAAATGCCTTTCAACCTGGCCAAGAACTACGGCGGCTTCACCAACCGCAAGACCATCGACTTCTTTGTCCGCTTCGCTGAAGTCTGCTTCAAGCGCTACAAGGACAAGGTCAAGTACTGGATGACCTTCAATGAAATCGACAACCAAAGTGCCTTCAACAACGACTTTTTGATGGCTACCAACTCCGGCATCCTCTTTAAAGACGGCATGACCGATGAAGAAAAAGAAGCAGCCATGTACCAGGCTGCCCACTACGAATTCGTTGCCAGCGCCTTGGCAGTCAAGATCGGTCACAAAATCAACCCTGACTTCAAGATCGGCTTGATGATCAACTACTCACCGGTTCGTCCGCTGACTTCAAGTTCAGCTGATGCCCTTTTGGCTGACAAGTTTGAACAGCACCGGGACTTCTTCTCAGACGTCCAAGTCTTCGGTGAATACCCGAAGGCGGTTGAAGCTTATATTGAAAAGCATGGCTACCGGCCAGACATTACCGATGAAGACCGCATCGTCCTCAAGGAAGGCACTGTAGACTACGTTGCCTTCTCCTACTACCAATCAACCACTGTTTCCAGCGAAAAGGTTACGGCAGACGAATTAAGCGACCTGGAAAAGGCCGTTGCCGTCAACCCGACTTTGGAACGGTCTGACTGGGGCTGGGAAATCGACCCGGTTGGTCTTCGCCTTTCCTTAAACCACTTGACTGACCGCTACCACCTGCCGCTGTTCATCGTTGAAAACGGCCTGGGAGCCTACGACAAGGTTGAAGACGGTAAGATCCACGACCCTTACCGCGTTGACTACCTCAAGAAGCACATCAGCGAAATGGAAAAGGCCGTTGCCATCGACGGCGTCGACTTGATGGGCTACCTGCCATGGGGGCCAATCGACCTGGTTTCCGCCGGAACCGGCCAGATGGACAAGCGCTACGGCTTCATCTACGTCAACAAGAATGACGAAGGCGTTGGCGACCTCAGCAGAACTCCAAAGGACTCCTACTACTGGTACAAGAAGGTCATCGCTTCCAACGGGACCGACCTGGACTAACATTTCAGACAGCAAGCAAAAAGCATTCAAAGATCGTTTGCAAATGATCTCTGAATGCTTTTTTGTTCTCTACTTAAAATGACTGGTGTAAGCCGGCTCCTTGAAGTCCTCCTGCCCTTTCAGCCAGGCCAGGACCTGTTTGGCCAGCTCCTGGGTCATCCCGGTTGAAGCGGCAATCTGCGCTTTGCTGATGCCGTCGACGTGCACGCCGGCGCAGACGCACAAGTTGCCTGGCAGCCTGTCTCTGACCTCGCTGGCAAAAACCCTGGCTAAAAGGATGTCCTTGTGAAAACGGCCGTCATGGCTGTAAAATTTCAGCTCCTTGACCTCGCCGCTGGCGTGGTCGTAAGTCAAAACTCCGCCTAAATGCGGCACGTCTCCGCCCAGCAGGTTGACCAGCAGGTCCTTATTGGCCAACTCAACCTCGGCGCTGATTTCATAGCCCTCCTGGCTGACCGTGAATACCTTTTTCTTGCTCATGCCTGCTTCTCACCCCACCTTTTGGCAAAATTGCTGGAGATGCCCAAATTGTCCAACACCCGCATGTTCGTTTGATCCAGCAGGTCCTGGATCGTCTCCGGCCGGCTGTAAAAAGACGGAATCGGGGGAATAATCTGCACGCCCAGCCGGGCCAGTTTCAAAAGGTTCTCCAGGTGAATCGCCGACAGCGGGGTCTCGCGCGGCATCAGAATCAGCTTGCGCTGCTCCTTGATCATCACCCCGCTGGCCCGCATGATCAGGTCCTGGTCCAGACCCAGGGAGATCCCGGCCACTGTCTTCATGCTCGCCGGCACGACGACCATCCCATCGACTTGGAAAGAGCCTGATGAAATGGCAGCTGCCAGATTCTGGTTGTCGGCAACCTGGTCGGCCAGGCTGGCAACTTCTTCAACGGTATAGTCAGTCTCGATCACAATGTTCTGCTTGGCCCAGTCGCTCATGACCAGCCAAGTTTCAATGTCTGGCATTTTCTGCAACTTTTTCAGCAGGTCAATGCCGTAGATCGACCCGCTGGCCCCGGTAATGGCAACTACGATTCTTTTCATCAAGCTCATTCCTGTTTAATCCAAATACTTCTTCCAGTCAGCGACTTCCTTGAAGTGCGCTCTTTCAAACTGGTCCTTCATGTCAAACGGCACAGTGCCGTCGATCACCGTCTTGGAGCTCATCCCGCGGAAGCGGATGGACTTCGGGTCGTATTCCGGCCTCTCTGACGGGTCAAGCGGGTGGTTCCGCATCCCCGACAGCACCATCAAGTCCATGTCTCCCTGGAAGCGGGTATTCATCGTCCAGACAACGTCGTTCATGTCAAAAATGTCAACGTCTTCGTCAACCAGCCAGACGGTCTTCAGTTCCTTGAAGGCGGAGAAGGCCAGGATGGCTGCCTGGCGTTGGATCCCTTCGTCAGCTTCGTTGTCCTTGTGGATCTGCATGATGGTCATCAGCTTGCCGCCACCTGCTGGCGGGTTGTAGACGTTGACCACCTTGCCTGGAATCGCCTTGTCGACCAGTTCCAGGATGGAAGCTTCCGTAGGAATCCCGGCCATGGACACGTGCTCTTCGCTCGGCCCGATTACGCTTTGCATGATCGGGTTTTCCCGCCGGCAGGTCACTGCCTTGACCTTGACCAGGTTGACGGCCGGGTTGGCATCCCCGTTGTAGCCTGGGAATTCTGGCATGGCGTGGCCGGTGTGGGTGTTGATGTCTTCAACGATCGTTTCGTTAGGCATGATTTCCGCTTCAATGACGTATTCTGCCCGGGCCAGGGCCTGTTCGTCAACGGCCACCCCGTCAACCAGCTGCACCGGTTCCTGGCGCAAGGCACCGGCAACGTCCAATTCGTCATAGCCCAAAGGAGTTGTCGGCGGTTCAAAGGTAGCGCCAATCGTTACGGCTGGGTCCAGGCCAATGTTGATCGTGATCGGCATCGGCTTGCCCAGTTTTTCGAATTCCTTTTGGAAGTGGCCAATGTGCCGGCCGCCCGGCATGATGTACATCCCCATCGTGTCCTTGCCTTCAATGCAGATCCGGTGGATCGTCACGTCGGTCATGGACTTGTCAGGCATTGACCCCTTGACCAGGCCGCAGGTAATGTAAGGGCCGGCGTCATATTCGGTGTTGGTCGGCGCCGGAACCAGCTTGCGCAGGTCAAAGTCCGGGTCACTGGCCAGGTGCACGACTTCTTGAACCGGAGCTTCTTCTCTGGAAACCGTAACCGGGTGGACCGGATTTTCAACGGCATCTTTCAAAAAGCGGCCCAGGGTCTTCCAGTCATGGTGGAGGATCTTGCCGACCCGCTTTCTGGAAGCCATCAGCCCGATCAAGACTCTGGTGTTGTCAAAGCCCTTCAGGTTGTTGAACATCATGGCCGGACCTTCCTTGGTCGGGCGCTCGACCGTCCCGCCAGCGCCGATGTAGCGGTAGACGCCGGAAATTTCTGCGTCAGGGTCGATGGCAACATTGCTTTCATGGTAGTTCTCTGGATCGTCGGCAATTTCGCGCAAGACTTTGCGCAGATCCCATGGATCAGTAATTTTTTCGGACATTTTTTTGCTCCTTTGCTTTTGGTATTTATCTGTCTTTACCTGTCATTGTAGATTTCCCGTGAAAGACTTGCAATTCTAAGTCGCCGCCGATCTATTCCGAATCGGAATCCTTCCCTTCAGCCTGCCACTCTTTCATCATCTGCCAAAAAAGCTGCTGGGTCTGATTGTGGCGGCCCTTCATCCGGACTAAGCAGAGCTGGCTTTTGATCTGTTCTTTCAGCTCCAGGCGCTTGAGGCCCTGCAGCTGGCCCTGGGAAACTGATTTTTTCATCAAGAGGGCGATTCCCAGCTGCTGGCGCACCATGTCCAGGATGGCCTCAATTCTTTCGCCGTGATAGAAGAATTCCGGCTCATAGCCCGCCTGCCGGCAGGCCTGCGTGATGATCGCTTCAAAGTAGGTCCGCTCCCCCAGAGTCAAGAAGCGCTCCCCATTCAGGTCGCTCAGCCCAACCTTATCCCGCTTTGCCAGCGGTGAATTTTCGGCCACGAACAGGGCCAGTTCGTCATCCTCAAAGGCGATGTATTCGGCTTGTTGGTCGAATTTGCTGTCCCATTTGCGCAAAAAAAGCAGGTCCTGCGGATGGCGCAGCTTTTTGGCCAAATCGCTGGACTCACCCTCATGAAAAACAAGTTCAACTTCCGGATGCTGGTTCATAAACCGCGTCACTGCTTTGAAAAAGTCGTAGTTGGTCATCGTCGGGATGGCATACAAATCGAGCGTCTTGACCTGTTCTTGGCGGCAGTCTTCAACCGCCTGGTCAAAGCGGCGGCTGCTTTCAACCACCTGGCGGGCAAACGGG
>NZ_BOCG01000156.1 GCF_016587775.1 Lactobacillus nasalidis
GCCGTCCCGTCCTCGTCAAGCTCGCGGCGGTTGTAGCCGCGGCCGATGATCTGGCCGTCCGGGCCCACGACCACGGCCCCGATCGGGACTTCGTCTTGCTGGCGGGCCTTTTCAGCTTCGGCAAAGGCAGCCTGCATGTAGGTCTTTTTTTCTTCGCTTGAATACATTATTTCTTCACGCTCTTCAAAATGTAGTAGCCCTTGTCGCGGGTCAAAATTTCGCAGTTGCCCAGGCTGGCAGCCAGCATTTTCTTGGCGCTGGGTGCCCCCTGCTTTTTCTGAATGACGACCAAAAGCAGCCCACCTTTTGCCAGGTGCTCGCCAGCCGCGGTCAGAATGTCGGACCAGACCGCCTTGCCGGCCCGGATCGGCGGGTTGGTCACGATCATGGCGTATTGGCCTGAGACCTTCTGGTAGCGGTCAGAGGCAAAAACATTGGCATTCTTGATCCCGTTGGCAGCCGCGTTGCGCCGGGCCAGGTCCATGGCCCGCTCATTGACGTCGACCATGTCGACCTGGCGGTCAGGCCACTTTTTGGCGGCAAAAAGGCCGATCGGCCCGTAGCCGCAGCCAACGTCAAGAATGTTTCCGGCTGGCAGCTCCTGGTCCAGCATCT
>NZ_BOCG01000157.1 GCF_016587775.1 Lactobacillus nasalidis
GGAACCGCGGCGGACGCCACCGTCGAAGATGACTGGGCAGCGGCCGTTAACGGCTTCAACAACTTCTGGCAAAACGTCAATGGTTGCTGGAGCACCGTCGATTTCACGGCCACCGTGGTTAGTAACGTAAACGCCGTCGGCACCGGCAGTCAAAGCAACTTCAACGTCTTCAGCGCAGTTGACGCCCTTAACGATAACTGGCAAGCCGGACATTTCCTTGATCCGCTTGATGTCGTCAGGACCGATGTTTTGCGCGCTGGAAGCGTACATTTGGGCAACAGTCTGCCCTTCGCCCTTGGCGCCTTGGAAGCGGGTGAAGAAGTCAAGCGGTACCGGGAAGGCAAAGTCAGTCCGCAGGTTGGCTTCACGGTAGCCTGACACCAAAGCGTCGACCGTCAGCAGAATTGCCTTGTAGCCGGCTGCCTTAACGGCATCAAAGACCATTTGGTTGAAGTCCCAGTTCTTTGACAGGTAGAGCTGGAACATCCGCGGAGCGTCTGGCGCAGCAGCGGCGATTTCTTCAACCGGCTTGTTGCCGTAAGTGCTGGAAGTGAACATGGCACCTGCCAAAGCAGCGCCTTTTTGAGTGGCTACTTCAGCGTCAGCGTGGGAGATTCCGTGACAGGCAATTGGCGAAATCATGATTGGCGTCTTCAGCTTCATTCCCAGAAATTCCGTTTCCGTTGACGGGTTGTCCATTCCCGTCAAAGCCCGGGGCACGATCTGGTAATGGTTGAAGGCGTTGGTGTTGTTTCTCCAAGTCCATTCGTATTCTGAACCGGATGCCACGTAGTAGTAAGCCCCTTCCGGCATTACTTCCTTGGCTCTTTCTTCAAGCTCATCGACGTTAACGAATTTTAAGTCTTCATCAGCTTCGCTTTGTGGGAAGCCCTTGATGTAATGTGTCATGGAAATCTCCTCAATCATTAAAAAATTACTATCAATTACTTTTTACTTACAAGTTTTATCATAGCATTTAATCGCTTACTTGGGTAACGAATCTTGCAATTTTTAAAATTACACTAAAAAATTAAAAATGCAGCTGTCCCGTGGCCAGACCAACCACGTACAAGAAGATGCAGATGATGACGGTGTAGATCCCGCACCACTTGAAGGCCTGCTTCAAGATCGTGCCTTCGCTGCCTTCCTGGCCGATGGCAGTGGAAGCAACGGTGATGGATTGCGGGGAAATCATCTTCCCGGCCGTGGCCCCAACCATGTTGTTGGCCACCACCCAGGTCTGGCTGACGCCCAGGCTCTGGGCCGCCGAAGCCTGCAGCTTGGCGAAAAGAATGTTGGAACTGGTGTCCGACCCGGTCACGAAAGTTCCCAAGGCCCCGATGACTGGAGCGATCAGCGGGTAAACCGGGCCCATGATCTTGACCAAGACGACCGCGATGGCGCTGGTCATGCCGGCATAGCCCATGACCTTGGCCAAGGCCACGATGGCGGAAATCGTCACCGCCGTCTTGCCGATCCCCTTGATCAAGTCCCAGAGGATGCCCAGGGTTTCCTTAACGCTCAAGCCCTGGATCAAGGCGCCGATGAAGGTCGCCAGCAGGATTAGGGTCCCCGGTGAAGACAGCCAGTTGAGGCTGAACTGGCCGGCATTTTTCCCGGTGTAGACCTGGAATTTCACGGTTGCTGAGTTCAGCAGGCTGTTGATGGCCGGGAACAAGGAGGAGGCCGCCAAAACAAAGACGAAAACCAGGATGAACGGCGCGCAGGCCTGGAGCAGTTCCCCAGCTGAGTGCTTGGCCACTTCCCCGGTAGCAGCCGCGTATTCCGGAGCATCCTTGTGCTTTTTGGCCAAAAGGGCCGTTACCAGGATGCAGACAATCGCCCCGGCAATGGCCGGCAGTTCTGCCCCGACGAACTTGGCTATCAGGATCTGCGGCAGGGCAAAAGCCAAACCGGACATGAAGGTAATGAAACCCACGCCCTTGATTGCCTTGGCTCCCCCGCCGGCCAAGCCGACCAGGATGTAAGGGATGATCAGGATCAAAACGCCCAGCTGCAGGGAAACCACGAAGGCCGTGTTCATCACGTTCAGGCCGGCCGTTTGGGCCAGGGTGATGACCGGCAGGCCCACCGCCCCAAAAGCCGTCGGCGTGGTGTTGGCTACCAGGCAAATGACGGAAGCTTCAATCGGGTCGATCCCGAAGGTCATCAAGATGCTGGCTGGAATGGCCACCGCCGTCCCAAAGCCCGCGATGGCTTCCAGGAAGCCCCCGAAGCCCCAGGCGATCAAGAGGACCAGGACCCGCTTGTCAGTCGTCAAGCCGCAGAGCATGTCCTGGATTTTCTGCATGGCGCCGGACTTGAAAGTCACCTTGGAGGTGAACATGGCGGCCACGATGATGTAGACGATCGGGAACAAGCCGCCCAGAATCCCTTCCAGGGTCCCGGTCAAAGTGTCAACGACCGGCAGCTTGAAGGCGGTAATAGCCAGGAAGACTGCCAGCAAAAGCGAAATAACTGCTGCCTTGGCCGCCGGCATCTTCATGGCCGTCAGCGAAACGATCAGCCAGACGATCGGGATCAAGGCAAAAATAAATTTAACCCACATTCATAAAACTCCTTCTTTAAGTATTTTCACAAGCAATATTGTACATGAAAGCGCTTAAAAAGTCATGTGAATATTGATTTAAAACGTTGATATATTAGCGTTTATCCTTGAATTTATTTCACAATATTTTTAGTTGACACAAAGAAGGTCCAAAAAAGCCCCGCCGCTGCGGGGCTCTATATATTTTTTCACAAACTTGTTTGTTAACAAAGTTGTCTCTATCGATTACCAAAAAAATTTAAAAAATCTCTGCTATTTGCTCTGCGGCGTGCCGAGTTTTTCCAAGACGTAATTGCCATCGCTGTCCTGACTGATGATGCCATTTTTGTAAGTATCAGTTACGCTGGTATCATCCTTGTCGCCGGTGTAAGAAAGATTGTGGGTAACCGTGTAGTTTACGTAGGTCTTGCCATTGGCCGCCGGGCTGGTGGACAGAACCTCGACGACTTCGTCATATGAGGAGACGGAATCAGAGTCGTCCCAGCTGTCGTGCAGCTTCTTGATGCTGAGATAGCCGGAATTGCTGCTGCCGTTCACCCAGTCGTCGCTGTCGTTGTCCTCCCAAATCGTATCCAGAAGATCCTGGGCTTCGTCCGTGCTTGCCAGGCCCGGCCAGGACGGAGTCAAGACCCAGCTGCCATTGACGATCTTGATTTGGTCGCTATTGCCATCATCACTGAAGTCATAATCGTCATCGCTGTCATTTGCCTGGTCGGCCGGGGTCGTCACATATTGATCAAAGTCGTTGATCGTGTCTGACTTGCCGATGCCGGATTTTTTAACGTAGAGGCTCATCCCCGATGTGATTTCGTAGTCCTTGAAGCTGGCCTGGCCCTTGTCGTCCAGGTCGGCTACCTTCTTGTCATTGATGTAGACTTCGCCATTAGGCACGCTGCTGACCTTGAAGCTGCCCGTGGTGATGTTCAAGCTGACCTGGTGGTTGCTGAAGAGGTCCAGCTTAACCGGGCTAGGTGAAATGGTCTTCCCGCTCAAGTTAGCTGAAACTGAGAAGGTGTAGCGGCCGGCGATTACCGGGTCCAGCTTCTTTTGGTAGTAGTCACCAGACGCAGACAGCTTGCCCACGTTTTTCCCGTTCATCTTGATCGTGGAATTGGCGTGGTTGGTCACGACCGTTGGTGAGTAGGTCTTAACCATGAGCTTGTATCTCGGGAAAAATAAGAAGTAGTGACCATCTTCGCCTAAAGAAACGGATTTCTTAAAGCTGGCATCAAGTTCTTCCTGATTCTTCCACTTACTGCCCAGGTTATTAGCTGCGGTCTTGTTTTCCTTGTAGTATGTTTGCAGCGGCCGTACGCTCTTCTTGGTCAACTGGAAGCTGCTGTCGTCAGTTTTAACGTAAGGCGACAGATCCTGGCTTGGGTCCTTCAGCACGCTGATGATTCTGTCGATCTGTTTGTCCTTGGCGTAGTAAGACTTACCAAAGCCGTAACCGGCCAAAAGGACCAGCAAGACAGCAGCGGTGATCAAGATTGGCTTCTTCCACTTCCGGGTCTGCTTGAGGTCGGCCCGCTTTTTAACGGTTTTAGCTGGCTTAACAGGTTGGACTTGCTGAACCTGTTGAACTGGTTGAACCTGTTGAACTGGTTGAACCTGCTGGACTGGCTGAGTTGGCTGGCTTGACTGTGCCGGTTTAACCAACTTTTCCCCGCATTTGGCGCAGAAAGTGGCATTAGCTTGGTTTGGGGCGCCGCATTTAGCGCAGTAGATCATTTTTGCTTCCTCCCACTTCGATACATCTTAGTAACTATTGCCAAGCAGCGAGTTAACCTGCTGATTAGTGACAGACGCGATCTTGGACGCAAATTCCTTAAAGAACATGTTGACCACAATCATAACCACAATCAAAACAATGATTGAGATTACAAGCGCAAACTGCATCTGGTCGATTTTTTCCGCCTTTTCTTCCAGCAAAACATAAATCAAAGCAAGGAAGCCAACGACTGCCGTCATATTGAGCGCAATTTCCTGCAGGCCCAAGCTGCCCGTCAAAGCAAAAATCCAGAACAAAACATTCAAGATCAAACTGTAAGCCGATAAGTGAGCATACCGGTTGAGATATCCCAAAAAGTCAAATTCAGACTTGGCAAAACGTTTCATGGCAAAGTAGTTGATAGCCAAAACTACCACTTGCCCCAGCACGACACTGATCATTACATACGAAGAGAAGCTAGACTTTAACTCAGTAATAATCGATGAAAAATATGGGTAGCTTGTTATTAATGAACTAGCCAGCTTGTTCATGCCCGCAAGCCCTGCCAATATGAAAAACAAGTCTTCCAAAATCAAGGTCGTCAAGCCGTACCACTTTTCAGCGGCCACCGCCTCAGCCGGCTTCTTCCAAGCATGTAGCAGCCACTGCCAGTATGTGGACAGCACATTTTCAGCTTGGCCGCTGGCCTGACCGTCAGCCTGACCTTCCGCTTTCACTTCAGCTTCCTGTACAGGTGCTGCTTTTGGTTCAGGCGCTGCTGGGGCAGGCTTTTCCTCGCTTACCGCTACTTGGCGCAGGTCAGTTCCACAATTAGTACAGAAATTGACATCTGCTCCCATTTCAGCGTGACAATTCGGACATTCTTTCATCTTAATCCCCCACTTTTATAAAAATTAATACTTTTTAAAAAAAGCATAACATATAAAAGCAGGCTTTTTCAAGATGATAATAAGCTATTTTTATATTAGCAAAATAAAATACACAGCCTCTTAAAATCGCAGAGGCCGTGTATTGGTGATTATTAAAAATCTATATTGGTTACGCCCGTTTCCTTCTGGCGTGGGTGAAGTAGACCAGCAGATAAGCCGCTACTTCAATCACTGAAATGAAAAAGGTCACCGGCCAGTTGGTCACGTAGCCCAGGCACAGCCCCGCCCAGACCCCTAAAAGAGCCAGGCCGACCGACCAGGCCAGCATGCTGGGAATCGACTTGCCCAAGTAGCGGGCCGTCGACGACGGCATGGTCAAGAGGACAAAAACCAGCATGGAGCCGACCACTTGCGAGCCGATGGAGACCGCCATGGCCAGGGCCACCAGGAAGACCACGCCGACAAAGCCGGTATTGATGTGGTGGGCTGCCGCCCCGATGTGGTCAAAAGAATCGTAGTTCAGCGGCTTCTGAATCGCCAGCAGGATCAGCAGGACCAGGATGGACAGGGCAACCAGCTGGTAGACGCTGCTTCTGGAAACGCCGATGATCGACCCGAACAAAATGTTGGTAGCATAGCTGCTGGCTGAACTGGACAGGGACAAAAAGAGAATCCCCAGGCCGACGAAGAAGGCCGAAATCGCGGAAATCGACGATTCCTTCTGCTCCGTGCGCATGGACAACTCCCCGACCCCGATGGAGCCCAGCAGGGCAAAAATCAGCATCCCCGTCAGCGGCTTCAGCCCCATCAAAACAGCAAAGGCTGCCCCGGCAAAGCCGATTTCTGACAGGGTGTGCGCCAGGAAGCTGAAGTTCCGGGCAACGACATAGACGCCGACCACCCCGCAGGTTATGGCGATAAAAGTGGCTGCCCAGAAGGCATTGCGCATAAATTCGTAGGCAAACATCAGTTGAAACTCTCCTTAAAATCTTCCATCTTACCCTGGCTGACCTTCCCGTCGCTCAAGTAAAGATAGTCCTTCATGTAGCGCTTGGCCAGGGGAATGTCGTGCGTGACAAAAAGCACCGTCATCTTGTGCTCGCTGTTGAGGTGGGCGATCAGGCTCATCAATTCCTCCTTGGCCTTGGGGTCCAGGCTGGCCGTGGCTTCATCAAGGATGATGAAGTTGGGCTGGTCCAAGAGGGCCTGGGCCAGGTAGGCCCGCTGCTTTTGCCCGCCGGAAGCCTCGCCCATTCTGGTGTCAGCCAGCCCCTTCAGGTGGGTTTCCTGCAGGATGTGGCTGACCTGGTCCTTGACCTTCTGGCTCTTCCAAAAAGGCGTGTTCAGCTCGATAAAAGACTTGATCGACAGGGGGTAGTCGGCGTCGATGTTGCGGAACTGCGGCACGTAGCCGACCTTGACGTCGTCGGCCAGTTCAAAGTAGCCATGGGTCGGGCTCAGCATCCCCATCAAAATTCTGACCAGGGTCGTCTTTCCGGCCCCGTTAGGGCCCAGAAGCGCCGTCATCGAGCCGGCCTCCAGGCTGAAGCTGAGCTTTTTAAAAATTTCCTGATCGTCGAACTTCATGCTCAAGTCCACGACCTGCAAAGCTTTGTTCATCAAAATACCTCTCTATTGCTTCTCAAGCAGGTCCAGCACCTTGTCTTGGACGGCGCTCTCGTCGCTTGAGCCGATGATCCCGTTGGCCGCCCGCTTGGCTTCCGGCAGGGCCGTGGCCGTCGCGTAGCTCTGGCCGGCATACTGCAGCATGGCCACGTCGTTGCCCCCGTCGCCAAAGGCCACCATTTCATCGGCCGGGATGTTGTAGCGCTGGCCCAAAAGCTTGAGCCCGACTGCCTTGTTCATCCCCAGCTTGCTGATGTCGACAGCAGCGTTGCTGCCGGCCACCATGTCCAGGCTCGGGTACTCCTGCTTGAGCTGCTGGGCAAAAGCTGACGACTCGCCCACTGGCGTTGAGACCGTGAACTTGAAGAAACGGTCCTCGACGCTCTCGTAGTCGTCCACGATCTGCAGCTTTTCATAAAACAGGTGCAGGTGCTTGGCAAAGTCCTCCCCGTAGCTCTTCAGGCTGTAGGCACTGTTTACCCCGGCCCAGACCGTCGGGTGCTCCTGGCCGTACTTGTGCTCGATCTGCCGCATCGTGGCCATTTCGTCGCTGTTTAAGTCCACGATGTTGAGGATTTCCCGGCCCTTCAAGACATAAGCCCCGTTTTCAGCCACAAAGTAGAGCTGGCTGAGGTATTCCTTCGGGAAGCGGGTAACCAGGTTCTCATACTGGTTGCCGCTGGCAATCACGAACTTGACTCCTTTTTCCCCGGCCAGGTCCATGATCCGCTTGAATTTGTCCAGGTCATACTCCTTCTTGGAGTTGAGCCAGGTGCCGTCCATATCGGTCGCGATTAATCTGATCATCTTTTCTGCTCCATTCTTGTAAAAAATGTTTTCTTTTCAGTCTTTTGCTTTTTCTAATATCTATCTTACAGAATTTTTCCCGCTTTTACTTACTTTTTGTCCGCGTTTAAAAAATCTGTAACAGTAGAATATAACAAATTTGTTCCGGCAATGCCAGGCTTTTTGCTCAAAAAACGCAAAAACAGTGAAGACCACGGGGTCTTCACTGTTTTGCAGTCATTAGTAGTTTATTTTTCGATAGGTTTCTTCCAGAAGCCCATGATCAAGGCAGCCACGATCGAGCCGACCGCTACGGCGCCCAGGTAGCCCAGCCAGTTGGTTGACAGGGCGATAACCCAGAAACCACCGTGCGGAGCAGGAACGCCGACGTGCCAGAGGCCAACCAGGGCACCGCCGACAGCACTGCCGATGATTGAGGAAACGATCACGTGCAGCGGGTCAGCACTGGCAAATGGGATGGCCCCTTCAGTGATGAAGGAGAAGCCCAGGATCCAGTTGGAAACACCGGCCCGGCGTTCGTCTTCAGTGAACTTGTCCTTGAAGAAGGTAGTAGCGATCGCCGTTGCAAATGGGGCAACCATACCGCCGACCATAACGGCAGCCATCAGGATGGCTGAAGTCTTGGAAGTCGGGTCGTTGGCGAAGGCACCTGAGGCAAAGACGTAAGCAGCCTTGTTGAAAGGACCACCCATGTCGATACTCATCATGCCGGCCAGGATCGTGGTCAAGAGGACCAGGTTGCCAGTGCCCATGCCGTTCAGGAAGTTGGTGATTACCGCGTTCAAGGCACCGAAGATCGGGTTGATGATGTAGTACATGATCAAAGCGACCAGGAGCAGGCCAAAGATTGGGTAAAGCAGCATTGGCTTCATGCCTTCAACGTTCTTCGGCAGGTTGGCGAAGAGCTTCTTGAGGCCCAGAACCAGGTAACCAGCGATGAAACCGATGGCAATCCCGCCCAGGAAGCCGGCTGGAGAAGTAGCCTTGGCGTTGGCGTTAACAGCGTAAGCACCGCCCAGGGACGAGTTGGCAATTGAAGCCATGAACCCGCCGACGAAACCAGGCATCAAGGCTGGCAGGTCACCGATTGATTCAGCGATGTAGCCGGCCAGAACCGGAACCATGAAGGCGAAGGCCAGGTTGCCGGCACTGTTCAGGAAGATGAAGGCCGGGCTCTTGGAACCGCCCATGTATTGTTCTACCAGGAAGGAGATGGCCATCAAGATACCACCACCGATAACGAACGGAAGCATGTGGGAAATACCGCTCATCAGGTGCCGGTAGATGGTTGACCAAACGCCGCCGTTGCTGGATGAAGTGCTTTCGCTGGCTTCACCGGCTTCAGCGTGGTAGACGCTGCCCTTGCCGGACAGGATGTCGTCAACCAATTGGTCTGGCTTGTTGATCCCGTCGACAACCGGGTGCTTAACCAGTTCCTTGCCGTCGAAGCGGGCCATCTTGACCTGCTTGTCGGAAGCAATGATGACACCCTTGGCCCGCTTGATTTCGTCAGCAGTCAGTTCGTGCTTGACGCCTTCGGAACCGTTGGTTTCGATCCGGACTTCAACGCCGCGCTTTTCGCCGGCCTTGATCAGGGCTTCTTCAGCCATGTAAGTGTGGGCAATCCCGTTGATGCAGGCAGTAACGCCGACGATCAAAGGCTTTTCTTCGCTTTCGCTGGCAGCTGCCTTGGCTTCGGCTTCCTTCTTGGCCTTCAGCTTGGCTTCGCGTTCAGCGTCTTCCTTGTCCTTGTCAGCTTCAGCCTGGCTGAAGAGGTCGATGACTTCTTCAGGAGTCTTGGCTGCCTTCAGCTTCTCAACCAGGTCAGGGTTGATCAAAAGGCTGCTCAGCTTGGCCAGAGCCTGCAGGTGGGTGTTGTCGGCACCGGCCGGGGCAGTGATCATGAAGAAGAGGTGCACTGGCTGCTGGTCCAGGGAGTCGAAGTCAACGCCCTGCGCGCTCTTGGCAAAAAGCACCCGCGCCTTGTTGATGTATTCGTTTCTGGCGTGCGGCATGGCGATCCCGCCGCCGATCCCGGTAGTGGATTCCTTTTCCCGGGCCCAGATGGATTCAACGAACTTTTCTTTGTTGTTAACGATGCCCGTGGCTACTTCCAGGTCGGCCATTTCATTGATGGCGTCGTCCTTGGTCGTGGCCTTCAAGTCCATGATCATGGACTCTGGGCTCAAAATATCTTTAATCCGCATCTTGTTTTCCTCAGTTACTCAATTATTTATCTATTCAACGACGTCGATTTTGATCTGCGGCAAAACAGCATCGATCTGGCTCTTGACCGCGATGTCTTCCGTGAAGGCCGTAGCCCCGCCGCAGGCACTGCCGACGCGCAGGCCTTCGGCAGCATCGTGCTTTTCAAACCAGGTGCCGACGAAACCGGCAATCATGGAGTCACCAGCGCCGACGGAGTTGACCGCCGTGCCCTTGGCAGCGTTGGCGTGGTAGACGTGGTCAGCAGTTACCAGGTAGGCGCCTTCGCCGGCCATGGAAATCATCACGTTCTGCGCGCCCATCTTCTGCAGCTTCTTGGCTGCCTCCAGCATATCGGCAGTTGAGGAGAAGCTGGTGTCAAACAAGTCGGCCAGTTCGTGGTGGTTCGGCTTGATGACCAAAGGGTTGAACTTCAAAGTTCTCAAAAGCGCCTCGCCAGTCGTGTCGACCACGAATTCTGCGCCCTTTTCCCGGATCAGCGGCAAAAGGCTTTCGTAGAAGTCGGTCGGCAGGCTTGGAGCCAGGCTGCCGCTCAAAACAACGACATCGCCGGCTTCCAAATCGTCCAGGCGGGACTTGAAGGCGGCCACTTCCTGGTCAGTGATGACCGGGCCGGCAGCGTTGATTTCCGTCTCTTCTTGAGCGTGGATCTTGACGTTGACCCGGGTGTCGTCGCTGATTCTTACAAAGTCGCTGTTGATCTTCTTAACGTTCAGCTGCCGGATCAGTTCTTCCCCGGTAAAGCCGCCGACAAAGCCCCAGGCAGTGTTGTCAACGCCCAGCTGGTTCAGGATCTGTGACACGTTGATCCCTTTGCCCCCGGCCAAAAACTGCGTGTCGCTTGACCGGTTGGTCTCCCCGTCCTTGACTTCTGGCAGTTGCAGAACGTAGTCCAAAGCCGGGTTGACAGTCACGGTATAAATCATTATTCAGCCTCCTCAAGTTGAATATTCACTGGCAAATTCTGCCGGTCGCCATCCTGCAGGCGGCTGATCAGGGTCACCTGGTCAGCCTTGGCGAACTCGGCAAAAGTCACCGCGTTAAATTTGCTGCGATCGATCAAAACGAAAGCCTGCTGGCTCTGCAGGATAGCCGTCCGCTTAACGGCCGCCTCCTCGGTGTCCGGCGTGGTCAAAAAGCCAGCCGAGCTTAGGGCGTTGGCCCCGATGAAGGCCGCGTTGAAGTTCAGCTGCTGCAGCTTGCTGACGGTCGTGGCCCCAATCGCCGCGTGCGTCTGGCGCTTGACGTGCCCACCCAGCAGGCAGCAGTTGATTCCGGCGTCGGTCAAAGCCAGCGCCGTCTCCAGGCCGTTGGTCACCACGTGCAGGTCGCTGATCTCTTTCAAGAAGGGCACCATTTCGTAAACGGTCGTCCCCGCGTCCAGAAAGAGATAGTCGTGCGGGTGCACCTTCCTGGCGGCAGCCTTGGCAATTGCCAGCTTGTCTTCCTTGTTCAGGTTGAAGCGGATCTGCTGAGCCACATCCTGGCTGAAGGTCTGCAGGCTCTGCGCTCCGCCGTGGACCCGTTTAAGCAGGCCCCGGTCTTCCATTTCGCTCAAATCGCGTCTGATCGTCGACTCCGATGTCGATGTCAACCGGCAAAGATCCGTTACGCGGCAAATCTGATGTTCGTCTACATAATGGGCAATTAGTTGTTGCCGTTCTTCCGTCAGCATCTTCGTCTCACCTCACAGTCTATTGTAAAGGCTTTCCCGGTCAAAAGCAATCATTTTCGGTCATAAATGAGCATTTTTTGGAAAAATTTGACGGTTTTTGACTGAATAAAAAAGGACCAGTCACCTGGTCCTTTTTGCTTATTCATAAAGATATTTCTGGCAGGCCTGCCGCGGGTCAGCCCCATTCCTGATTGCCAGGGCCAGCTCGATCGTCACGTCAGCGATGATCGATTGCGGGTCGATCACCTGGTAAGGGTGGTCTGGCGCCTGCTCCTGGGCCAGGGACAATTCCGTGCAGCCCAGCAGGATCACGTCGCAGCCGTACTCGTCATGCATCTTGCGCAGGATCTCGTGGTAAAGCTGCTTGTCGACGACGCCCTTTTCCTTGATGTCCCGGTAGATCAGTTCCGTTACCATCGGCTGGATTTCCGGGCCGCCGAATTCGACTTGACGGCCGATCCGGTGGATCTCGTCTTCATAAAGGTGGTCGTAGATTGACCCTTCAGTCGCGATCAAGCCGATCTTGGGACTGTCCGGGTACTGGTCGGCATACTTGTGGACGGCAATCCGCATCATGTGCAGGAAGGGAATGTTGGTCAAAGCCGCCAGGTCGTCGTAAAAGTAGTGGGCCGTGTTGCAGGGCATGACCATGAAGTCCGGCCCCAGCTGGGCCTGGCCCAGAACGTCTTCTTTAAGGTCCGTGAAGAAGTTCGGCTGGCTGTGGTCCTTGATGTAGGCGGTCCGGTCCGGCACCTGGGCATCGTTGACCAGAATGTAGTTGAGGTAGTCCTGGTCCTTGCTGATCTTGACCCGGTGGTTGATCAGGCGGACGTAGCTTTCAGTCGCGATGGTCCCCATCCCGCCGATAATGCTGAAGAAATGCTTCAAAGTATCAATCCTTACTTTTCTAATTCCTGGACGACCTGCCGGGCAATGACGATGTCGCCCGCGTACGGCGTGTCAACGCCGCGCACCTTCTGGAAGGCATCGGCGCCCTTGCCGCACAGCAGGACCACGTCACCCGGGCCGGCTTCGGAAATGGCTTCCTTGATCGCCTTTTCCCGGTCCAGTTCAATGACCGTTTCACACTTGGAGTGGTCGATCCCGGCGTCGATTTCCTCGCAGATGTCCTGGGCGCTTTCAAAGCCAGGGTCGTCAGTGGTGAGGTAGGCCTTGTCCGCTTCGGCCGTCAGGCTTTCGCTGAAGCCCGGCCGGCGGGAAATCCCCTTGTCGCCAGGCGCGCCGACGACGACGATGACCCGCGGG
>NZ_BOCG01000158.1 GCF_016587775.1 Lactobacillus nasalidis
CCTGGCCAAAATAGCTGCCCGGGATCACGCCAACTCTGGCGTCCTTTGCCAAAGCCTTGGCAAAGCCGACATCGTCGCCATGGTACTTTTCCGGAATCTTGGCGAAGATGTAGAAGGCGCCGCGCGGCAGGGCCATGTCAAAGCCCAGCTTCTTTAAGCCCTTTTCCATAAAGGTAACCCGGCGCTGGTAGATCTCTCTGAATTCCTTCGGGTCGTCCAAGCCGTTGGTCAAAGCTTCAATGGCAGCAGCCTGAACATTGTTGGTTACGACCGTGATCATGAAGTCGTTCATCTTCCGCACGCTGGCCATGATTTCAGCCGGCCCGCAGATAAAGCCCAGCCGCCAGCCAGTCATGGCGTGGGACTTGGACAAACCTGAAATAAAGATGGTTCTCTCTGGAACGTAAGTAGCCAAAGAGTAGTGCTTGGCATCTCCGTAAATCAGTTCTGAGTAGATTTCATCGCTGATGGCGTACATGTGGTGCTTCTTCAATACTTCAGCCAGGCCTTGAATGACTTCCTTAGGGTAGGTTACCCCGGTCGGGTTGGTCGGGTCGTTCAGCATGACGGCCTTGACGCCCTTGCCTTCGCGTTCAATGACTTCTTCCAGCTTCTCTGGGGTGAGGATGAAGCCGTCGGCTGAAGTGTCGACTTCAACTGGCGTTGCCCCGGTCAAGCTGACCAGCTGCATGTACATTGACCAAACCGGCGTCGGCACGATCACCTTGTCGCCGTCGTTCAAAAGGGCTGACAGGGTGCAGTTCAAGGCTTCAGTAGCCCCGACGGTCACCGTGATCTCGCTGGCCGGGTCGTAGTCAACGCCAGTAAGCTGCTTGACGTACTTGTTGATGGCCTTGAGCAGTTCCGGCTTGCCGGATTGCGGGCCGTAGTGGCTGTCATTGTTTTCAATATCCCGGATGGCTGCCTGCTTGACGTGTTCTGGCGTGTTCAGGTCCGGTTCGCCCAGGGTCAGCTTAACGACGCCGTCGTACTGGGAAACATACTTGTCAAAACGGCGGATATCTGAAGGAACCACAGCATCGAGCTTGTGGTTGATAATCGGTAACAAATCTTGCGCTAATTTTGGCATTCGAAAAACCTCTTCATTCAAATCAAAAAGAACAGCAACTTAACAATTACCTCTATTTTAGCATAGTTTGTTAAGCTAAATCGAGCCAAAAAGCAAGTTAAGAGCTTTTTTTGCCAGCTGCTACTTAATCATATTAAAAATCACCCGGGCGATTCTTACTTTTATTTTGTTTGACCGGGTTTGATCTTTAATATTTTAAGTCCAGAACCAGCAAATCATCATAGCTTTCCCGCTTGATTACCAGCTTGGCCTGGCCGTTTTCCGCGAAAACCACGGCCGGACGCGGGTTGCGGTTGTAGTTGGAAGCCATGGAGTACCCGTAGGCCCCCGTACTCAAAAGGGCAACCACGTCACCTGGTTCGGTTTTTGGCAGCGGGCAGGACTTGATCAAGACGTCCCCGCTTTCGCAGTACTTGCCAACCAGGTTGACGACCTCCTCAGCTTCAGCCTGGGGCCGGTCAGCCACGACGGCTGAGTATTCAGCCTGGTAAAGAGCCGGACGGATGTTGTCCCCCATCCCACCGTCAAGGGCAACGTAGCTTGGATAGCCTGGCAGGTCCTTGCGCGAACCTACAGTATAAAGACTCCAGCCTGCCTGGCCGACAATCGAGCGGCCCGGCTCAATCCAGATTTCCGGCAGCTCGAGCCCCTTTTCCTGGCACTGGCGCTTGACTGCCTTAACGATGGCCCGGACGAATTCTTCTGCCGGCAAGGGATGGTCCTGGTCGGTGTAATGAATGCCGAAACCGCCACCGACGTTCAGGATCTCCGTTTCATAGCCGTATTTGTCCCGCCAGTCCTCAGCGAGCTGGCACAATTTTTCCGCGCAGCCCACGAAGCCGCGGACGTCAAAAATCTGTGACCCGATGTGGGCGTGCACGCCCGCCATCTGCAAGCGGGGATTGGCCAAAACGAGTTCCAAGGCGCGGTCGGCTTGGCCGCTAGCCATGTCAAAGCCGAATTTTGAATCGACCTGGCCGGTCTGGATGTATTCGTTGGTGTGGGCGCTGATGCCTGGCGTAACCCGCAGCATCACCTTGGCTTCAGCATCTTTTTCTTCCAGGATCTGGCTGAGCAGGTCGATTTCATGGAAGTTGTCGACGATGATCACGCCGACTCCGTGTTCAACTGCCAGTTCAAGCTCTGACCGGCTCTTGTTGTTGCCGTGAAAGCTGACCTTGCTCATCGGAAAGCCGGCTTTCAAAGCCGTCCACAATTCCCCGCCGGAAACGACGTCAGTATGGCCGCCTTCTTCGTTGATGACTTGATAGATCGCCAGGCAAGAGAAGGCCTTGGACGCGTAGCTGACCTCATAGCTCACGCCCTCTTCTTCAAAAACCCGCTTAAAGGCCCGGATGGCCTGGCGGATCCGGCCCACGTCATAAACCTGCAAAGGGGTCTGGTAGCGGGCGGCCAGCTCCAGGGCGTCCACGCCGCCTATTTGCAAGTGACCTGCTTGATTGACATCAGCTGCTGTGATTAATCCGTTCACGGTTTTACCTCATTTGTTTTTCTAAAAATTTTAATCAGTTTAAATACTAAGTTTAGCCTTCTGCTCCGGCGGGGTCAAGCACCGGCAGGCAAAAAACAAAAAAGACACCCATCATGGGTGTCTTTTAATTAGCAATTGCGTTAGCTGGATTCGAACCAGCGCATGACGGTACCAAAAACCGTTGCCTTACCACTTGGCTATAACGCAATCTTGATGGTCAACCAAGAGACGGCTCCTTGCATCCCCCGATCAAGTTATATCATACTTAACTTTTAAACTTTTAGCAAGGCTTTTTTTACAAAAAAATGGTATTTCCAGGCTATCAGTTAACAAAGTTAACCATTGACCAGCTTTTTGGCCTGTTTTTCTTCCTTCAAGCTTTCAAAATATGCTCTTTCTTCCGCTACGTTGCCCAAGGCGATGGTGCCGCGCTTTTGATTGATGCTCAAGTCATCGATGATTGCCTCAATCAGCTCCCAGAAATAGCTGCTGGCGGCCGACAAGTCATCGATTCCGCCCACGCAAAGGTGGGCCGCCCGGCTCATCAGCAGCCAGGCCTGCCCGGCCCCCTGCTGCATCTCCTGGTGCGCCTTTTGCAAAGTCAGCCGGGAACTGATCTCCAGGCGCTGAGCCCGGCTTTGGAAGGCTTCTTCATAGCTTTCTTCAACTGACAGGGCAAAAACGATCACTTCGCCCAAAGCCCGGCTGGCAAAGTCAAAGTAAGCTTCCGGACCGGCAGCCCGGCCTTGCATCAAGGCCAGGCGCAGCTGCTTGAGCAGGGTGTCCGTTTCGCCTCCGGGATTCAGCTGGCAGGCGCTGAGCCTGGCATAAAAAGCCGCCTGCTGGTCGTCATCTTCAGCCAGCTGACAGTACAAGCGCCGGGCCGTTTGAAAATTCTTTGACCGGTAAGCCTGCTTGGCCCGGGCATAGAGTTCCCGCCGGCCCTCTGCCCCCAGCTGCAGCTGAAGCTCGGAGGCGGAGTATGCTACCCCGCATGCCTGGCACACGAAACGATCTCCTTCTTTTAACAGCCTTTCCTGTCCGCAAAGCTCGCATTTGACTCTTCTCATCCGCTGTCTCCCCATTTTCTCGTTAATCCTGCAATATTGTAACCGCTTACTACCAGCAATTATAGCAAAAGTTTTCGAAAAAAACAGGTTAAAAAAACAAGAAATCAAGACCTGGCTGATCTTGATTTCCTGAAATGGCTTTTTGATATTTATTTTTCTGCTTGCGCCGTGACTTGAATCATGATTTCCTGACTGGTCCAAGCCGACTTGTCAGGATAAGTTACCCGGATCCTGGTCTGGTACTTGCCAGCCTTGGCAAAATCAGGCGCCTTAACGTAGCTGGCCTGGCTGCCGGCTGGCAGCGAGGCGAAGTTGGCGATCAGGCTGGAAGCAGCGATTGGCTGGCCGGCAGGCGTTTCCGCCAGCAGCAAAAGCGGCTTGTAGCGCGCAGCATCGGCTGGCTGCACAACCGTGACCGTCAGCCAGGAACTATTTTCCCGGCTCTTGTCCGGGTAGGTTACCTGGATCTGGCAGCGGTAGCTGCCGGCTTTTTGCCAGTTGGGCTGCGG
>NZ_BOCG01000159.1 GCF_016587775.1 Lactobacillus nasalidis
ATGACTAAAATTTGCGCTCTAACCTAAAGCAAAGTTCTGGCTTTCCTTACGCTAATTCAACTTAAAACCTACCTGCTATCTCTTACATATAATCAAACACATTAAGTACGTTTTTCGCCACTAGTATTATGCTCTAAGTCAAGTGTTATCAAGGATTTTAGCCAATTTTATTTTTAAATAAAGGTCTAATCGGTAAGTAGCTCCCGGAGAATCAAGTCAAATATCTGATTTAGGGCATGACAATTACAGCCACCTTCTGTAATTTCGAAAAAGAGGCTGTTATAATATCTATTGGATCGATTCTTGTGACTAAAGTCTTTGGTTATGTTTGGCTATGTCATAACTATACAATTGAGCATTCTTAATTAAAGCGAAGATCGTCCGTAATAATTTATGGATCGATGCGATAGCGGCCTTCTTGTGACTTGCAGTCTCAGAAGACCGTTTTCGTTTCTCGTAATAATCCGCAATATGACAAGGATTTCCCGCTCTCTTGGCCGATTCAATTTGGTTTATGGCCAAGTATGCCAATGGCTGTCCCACGCTTTGAAATTGACAGATGGGCAGTAAAATTGCCAGATTCATAAACTTGAGGATCAACACCAACGAATGCATTTAATTGGTTTGCGTTGTTAAATCGTCTGATATCCCCAAGCTCACTAATGATTCTTAGAGCGGTGTTTTCGCCGATGCCTGGAATGCTTGTGAGGATCTCCAGATCCCGTTTTGTTAGCACTCATTTTTTGAATAACTATATTCAAACTTTGTTGTATAATCTGGATAAGGCTTAAAAAATGAATTGTTGAAATTGATTCGAAAATTATTGAGGTAGATGTGCATGTCGTTGACAATTGGTCAAGCATTGGAAAAAGAAAGAAAAATACGGCATTTAACAGAGAAAGAAATGGCAGGTGATATTTTCTCAGTTGCAAACTATTCAAAAATAGAACGGGGGTTGCAAGAAATACGTGCTCAGGATCTGTTCAAACTAATTCTAAGGAACAACATTGATTGGAATGATTTTGTTTCTGAAATTGGGTTAGACTTAAATGCATCACAAAGCTACAGGCTTGAGCAAAATATGTCTGAAAAAGTGGATAAAGCTTTTTGTGTCAAAGATTCAGAGACTGCATCAGAGTTAAACGGAATAATTCAAAATAGTAGTCGAGATGTATGCCTGTGTGTTAAAGCAATCATGGTCGATCTGGCACTATCAAAAGGTTTTTCGAAACTAGATCCGGAAATCCATGATAAAGTTATCAAAAAAATACTTATGAACGATAGTTGGACAAAGGACATAGATTCCTTGAAGCTATTATGTAACACGATGCTAATCTATTCTGATGATGAACTCTGTTTCTTTATCAGTAGCGTACTTAGAAAATATAAGAACATCGAAGACTATTCTTCCACTTACCAGTATGTCGTTGGATTAATTTGTATCAACTATCTGGATAATTGTTATCGAAGAAAAACGACATTTAAATTAGAAGAAGTGTTTCATCTTTTTAACAAGTTACCTAATATGCCAAACTTATTTTTCTTAAAAGTGTTAGCAGAATATTATAGAGCATTGCTATCAAATGATCAAAGAAAAGTAGATAAAATCTATCATTTTTGTAAAGAATTCGGGTATGACAAATTTTTTTCTGAGTCCATCAAAGGACTAATTGATTAAAAATTTCGATTTCGAAAATTATATTTTTATTGCTGTGAACCATCTTATAATATAACCAGTTGATGTGTTATAGATAATGAAAGGAGTAGGGAATGGTCGTCACAGCAATTATTTGCTATGGTTCAAGCTAATTGAGAATATACGGTCGATGATAATTACGAACCTTATTTGATAGGAGCTAGAGTCATGAATTTTAAGAAGATCTGCATGTCGGGTGCCGTTTGTTTAGCCGTTGGCATTTCAATTATGCCATCAGTTGCTTCAGCCTCTTCAAACAATACAGATAATTCTGATGAACAAAGCGAGTTCATCAAGGCGTATAATACAGGTAAAGAGAAAGGCATTTTGACTGATCAAAATATGACGCAGTCTGAATTCCTTTCATTGTGCAAAGAATCTGTTTTTCCAGCGTATCTGGAATATCAACAGACGCATCCAACCGTTTCTTTTGCGCAATATGTGGCAGATGACAATTATGAAGTCCCTCGTCAACAAGCAGGGGACAATCCGATCACGGTATCAGCCACTGGGACAAAAAGTAGTAGCTCTATTTTTCCTTTTACTAGCTTTACATCTGTATCGGCTAGGAAGGGTTATAGTATGAAAGCAGGTGATATTCTTATCTGTTACGGTAGAAATATTACTAGTAAGTACATCGGTCACGCTGCAATCGCATCTTCATCAAAGTACATCATGGAAATGCCAGGGCCTGGCAAGCACGCGACACATACGCCAAAAGCAACTTTCTTTAAGAGAAACTCAGGGAATGGGAAGTATGTTGCTGTTTATCGAATTAAGAAGCATCCACACTATGCTGATGACGCAAGTACGTACGCATATAGGCATATGTATTTGAAGACCAATCCCTCGTACTTCTTCCCAAGTAGTATGTATGTAAAGTCACCAAGCTATTGCTCAAAGTATGTATATTTGGCTTATGAATGGGGAGCAACTAAGCGTGCTCTTTACCCGATTCCAGGACCAAGTGCAGTTGTTCTGCCTCATGGATTAGAGAATTGGTTTAAGGGAGACTTTACGCCATCATATGTTTATAAGGTGACTATCTATTAATAGAAGGGATGATCAGATTGTTTACACAGAAGCAAAAAACTATTGCCTATCGAGTTTTGATGGCAATTTACCTGGTCGCTTTGGGGCCAAACTATACTTTTGGCTACGCAACGCAAGACAATCCAAGCAACAATTTCTTCTTGATTGCTAATTTGCTGTCAATTGTCGCGCTGATTCTGGCAGCTGTTTGGATTGACCGGCCGAAGTTTTTTAAAGCGGTGTCTGTTATGATGGTGATTGTGGCCATCTTGGCGGTAGTTCAGCTTGCCTTCCCAGGGCAGTCAGCTTATGCAAGATATAGCAACGCTTGGGCAATCATTAATATTATCTGGGCTGTGTTAACCGTACTTTACCAAAAGCAGCAGCTTCAACCGAAGAAACACGCTTAGTTTTTTCAGCCAAAAAGGCATGACTCCGTTAATTCGGAATCATGCCTTATTTTTTAGCGATTTTTTCTTACGATGCTCTGTTCTACAGAGATAAAGTGATTCTTGCCGTCAACCGTGTGATCGATTAGGGTGAAGTAAGTCGTGTCCTTGCTGTTTTCTGGTACCGCAAGGCGGGCGTTGTAGCCAGTCGCGATAAAGTTATCTGCAATATCATAGATGTTCTTCAGCAGCAGCTCTTGCTGTTCATCATCGATACCGGAGAAAGACTCGTCCATTAAGATGATCTTTGGAGCAAGCGGATTGCTCATCTTCTTTTCGTCCAGTTCCAAGACGATCAAAAGTGGTTCCAAAATAGCACGGCTTCTTTGTCCTTCAGAGAAGGCGTTAAGCTTCCGGTCGGTCATCTTTTCTGGAGCGTCACCAGCATGGCGGCGGAAGCTGATATTGAATCTGTACCATTTCTTGTAGTCAAATTCTTCATAGAAGTGGTCCACCAGTTCATCCCTGGTCAACTCATCATTGTTGTCCTTCTAAGCTAGATCATTTTAACTGCCAAATAATCTATGCATAGTGCTTCATCATTTCTATGATACCAGATAGTGCAGGGCTTAAAATGAGAAAGGGGGCCATCTATATAAATCTATAGCTTCAGATCCAGAATATAGGAATAGGCCAAGAAATAAAAGCGGAGATAGCTGATTTCAATTTGTAGATTAAAGCTAATCATACTATGTAGAGAATTTGTAAAAAGCTTGATAAGTCAAAGCTTTGTGCTACTTTGTTTTCCGAAAAATTTATTGTATATCCGTTGACAATAAACATCCTAGGATGTAGAATATCCTAAAATAAATTGATGAGAATTGAGGCAAACAGGATGACTAAAGCAGTTTTATTGGGCGGCAACGGCTACATTGGCCGGGCAACGACTGAAGCTTGGATGAAGGCTGATCCAGAGACAGAATTCTACGTAATTTCCCGGTCAGGCAGAAATAAATTAGCCGACAAGCGAATTCATAATTTGCGGGCAGATGTCAGTGACTACCAAGAAGTTAAGGCAGTTCTACCGGAAGATTTTGATTACATTGTTGACTTCGTCGGAACGCCAGAAAAAGACCCAGAGAAGTTCAAGCGGATCAACAATATGCCGGCTGAAGTAATGAAGCGGCTGGCTGAAGAATACAAGGTCAAGAAGATGGGCTTTATTGCCGGAAGTTTGGGGCCAAAGAGCTTTGTGGATGGCAAGGCTGATCTGGTCAAATACCTGCAGGATAGCCCTGTTCCTTTGGCTTATGTATCTCCGACTCTGGTCTACGGCAATGGCCGGAAGGATGAGATGACCCGGTGGGTGCCGCTTTTGAAGTTTTTCGGGATTTTTTCCAAAAAGCTTAAACCAGTTAATGTCAACGACGTAGCTGAAGAATTAGTCAGAAAAATGCTGGCCTAGGAGGAAAAGATGAAGATCAACAAAAGCGTGGAGCAGGCAATTTACGTGCTCTTGATCCTGGCCCTGCAAAAGGATGGGGAGGCATTGAAGAGCCGGGTCTTGAGCGCACACCTGCAGGTATCTGATTCATATCTAAAAAAGATCCTGATGAAGTTGAAAAACGGCGGTTTAATAGTCGCTTCTGCCAGCAAGAACGGAGGCTACCAGTTAGCCCGGCCAATCAGCACGATCAGCATCAAGGATGTTTTCATCGCCTTGCAGCTGACTGAAGACCGGTTGGAATTAAGCCACCTTGCCCGGTTTATTTTTCCTGACGAAAAGCATGTAGAAGAAAGCGAGCAGGAGATCAGCCAGGCCTTTGACCAGGCTTTCGCGGCTTTTTATGACCAGCTGGACCAGTTCAAACTGGACCGTTTGCTCAAAGAAGATGCCATGGGTACGATTGACTGGGCTGAATAGGTCAAGGTGAGCATTCGTCTGTCATTTTCTGTTTCCATCGGTTTGCGGAAAAATGCTATAATTTATTTGAAAACGCTACACTAATGTGAAAAGGGGCAAAATGATGGAAAAAATATTGTATCTCATGCGGCACGGGCAAACCTTATTCAATGTCGAGCACAAAATTCAAGGCTGGTGCGACTCGCCTTTGACTGAACTGGGGATCAATCAAGCCAAGATTGCTGGCCGCTATTTTACAGAAAACAAGATCCAGCTGGACCACTGCTACTCAAGTACGAGTGAACGGGCTTGCGACACCTTGGAATTGGTAACCGGCGGAAAGATGCCGTACACCCGGCTTAAGGGGATCAAGGAGTGGAATTTTGGCCGCTTTGAAGGAATGGACGACTTTTTAAATCCGCCTACGCCTTATGGTGACTTCTTTGTTAAGTTTGGCGGGGAAAGCCAAAACGAAGTCAGTGAAAGAATGACCAAGAGCTTGAGCCAGGTCATGGAACAAGAAGACCATCATTCCGTTTTGGCCGTCTCTCATGGCGGAATCCTTGCTTGTTTCTTGCGCTACAACAATTTGCCTTTTGACCGTCATATTGGCAACTGTACTATTTTCAAACTGAAGTATGAGGATGGCCATTTTACTTTGCTAGACCGGATTGACCCTAACTTCAGCGAGCTCGAAAAGTAGGCGTCGGCATCCAAGCTTCTTTATTTAAGGTTTGGGGTTTCATTTTCTTTGCTTTTTTAACGATGGCTGCTTTTTCTTTGAAAGCTCTTTCTTGGTATAATATAGGCATGAACCAAACTTATTGTCATAAATTTACCAAGAGCGGAGGGTTATCATGAAGTACGAATTGAGCGGCGGGAATACCTGCCCATTAGCAGCCGTAACCCTTAACAAGGGAGAAAACATCAAAGTCGAAAGTGGCGCCATGGTCTACATGAAGGATGTAACCATCACCGGGAAGATGAACTCTGGCAAAAAGGGGCTTGGCGGCTTGCTTGGCGCGATTGGCCGGAGCTTGACCAGTGGTGAAAGCATGTTTATTACCCAGGCAACTGGTGATGCTGACGGTGGCCAAATTGGGATTGCACCGGCAATTCCTGGCAAGATTGCAAAACTGTCCGTGGGCAAAAAGCAGTACTGCTTGAACACCGGGGCTTTTTTGGCCAGTGACGACAGCGTCAGCTACAAGATGCAGAGTCAAAAATTAAGCAAGGCAGTCTTTGGCGGAACCGGTGGTTTGTTCGTAATGCAAACTGAAGGTGAAGGCGACATGCTGGTTAACGCCTTTGGTGACCTGGTTGAACTGACCGTGACCAGTGATGAGCCGATTTCAATTGACAATGAACATGTCGTTGCCTGGGATGCAGATCTTGACTATGACATCCAAGTAGCTTCTGGGATGTTTGGCTTTACTTCAGGCGAAGGGCTGGTCAACCACTTCACTGGTGACGGCAAGGTTCTGATTCAAACGCGGAACATCCGCTCACTGGCTGAGGCTTTACAACCTTATATAATTGAAAAGAACAGCAACAGTTAAAGAAAACGGGATCAGCCCTGCTGGTCCCGTTTCTTGCTATTAACTTTATTCACCGCTGGTCAGCTTGATGCCAATAACGCCGATCAAGAGGAAAACTACAAAAATCCAGGTCATCGGCGGAATGTGTTCCTTGAAGACGGTTGCCCCGATAATGATAGACCCGGCTGCCCCAATTCCAGTCCAAATTGGGTAGGCAAGAGCGATTGGCAGAGTTTTGGTTGCCAGAATCAAGAGAGCCATGCTGCCGGCCAGGGCAATAATAGTTGCCAGCGAGTAGCCGAATTTGCTGAAGCCTTCGCTCATTTTCATGGTTGCCGACCAGGTACATTCCAGCAAGCCAGCTGCAAAAAGATAAATCCATGCCATAGTGAAACTCCTTTACAAAGAAAAAACGCCGGTGTTACCCGCATCTTCTAAGGCCTAATGATGCGGCACCTGACGTATCTGATCTACCCGGCGGCAGAATAAATTAACTTGTACAGCTTAAACTGCTAACTGCTAGTTTAGCACACATTCTTTATCGGGACCAGGGGCCTCTGTAAGCAGAAAAATTGTTCAGCAAAGCAAGCTATGATAAATTGCTAGTAAAGCAATTGTGCAAATTGGAGGTAATCATGTTTACACAAGTAGAAATCATGTTGTATGTCAAGGATCCGGAAAAGTGCGCCAAGTTTTGGACTGACCAAGTCGGTTTCGCGTTAAAGGAGGAAGGCATGGGTCCTGACCAGACCAAGTCTTATCTGCTGGCCCCAAACGACAAGGCAGATGCCAGTCTGCGGCTGTTTGACAAAGAAGCAATTGCCAAGTACTCCCCGGAGGTCGACCTGGCAACCCCGTCACTGCTCTTTAGCTGCGCAGACGTGAAGAGCGTCCGCCAGCAGCTGCTTGACAAGGGCGTAACTGTAGCTGAAGTCGTGGAAATGGGCGACATGGAAACTTGCAATTTTGCGGATCCTGAAGGCCACTATTTCGCCTTCAAGAGTCACAAGGCTTAGAGAAATTTTATGTCAAAGCAAAAAGCTGCCACAAATGTGACAGCTTTTTTACTTTGCAAATTTTCCCGCTTCAACGTCGCTGATGAACTTATATAAGGAAGAGAAAAATGCATCTGGATTGTCAACGTGGTGGCAGTGCCCGCCATCTGGCGTAACAACCATGCGGGAATTCTTGAGTGTCCGGTGCATCCGGCGGACCGCGTCAAGCGGCATCGTATCAAATTCGCCGACCGTCAAAAGGGTAGGGAGGGTGATCTGCCCCAGGCGGTCCCGGAAATCCCATTCCGTCAGTTTGCCGACCATCATGAATTCGTTGTTGCCTTGGAAGTAGTTGTAGATCTGAGTGTTGGTGGTGCTGACAACGTGCCGCGTGGCATTTTCCGGGTGCCGGATCAAGTAGACCGAGTAAAGCTTGGCAACCAATTCCTTGTACATCGCGTCGTCGAAGTTCTCGCTGGCTTCACACTCATGCATGTATTCCACTTGGGCCGAAGTGAACATTTCTTCTCTTTCCCGGTTGATGTTGACCGTGTACTCATCCAGGTTGTCAATCATTGATTCGATGACAACCGCCTTGAGGTGCTGGCCGTATTTAACCGCGTATTCCTGGGCCAACAGACCTCCCCAAGAGTGTCCAAGCAGGTAGAAGTTTTCCAAACCGAGCTTTTGGCGAACTTCTTCAAGCTCATCGACGAAATAGTCGATTTTCAAATACTTGCGATTCTCTTCTTTTGAAAAATCCGGCTGGTCCGACCAGTATGATCCAAGCTGATCGTAAGAGTACACCTCAACACCTTTGCCGGCCAAACCAGCCTTAAAGTTGTCAAAGTCTTCATGGTTGTCGCCGGGACCACCATGCACGCAAAGCAGCTTGATTGGGCCTTCATTCACTTTTCTGGTGAAAAGGTGGAAGCCATTGTCCAAAGTAACGATTCTTGTTTGATCCATGATTTTTCTCCTTCAGTCAATCTTTTTCAAAATGTTACTTAAAGTAGGCCCGGGTGTAGTCGACCATGCCGACTTTATGCCACAGAACGCCCTTCAAGTTCGAATTTACCAAGTGGTCTTCAACCATGGTGTAAAGCGGCAGGACAGGGAAGTCTTCGTTCATCTGCTCCTGGGCCTTGAGCAGGTGGCTGAAGTAGACTGATCTGGTAGACGCGTTTTTTCTGGCCTGGCTCAGCTCACTGTTGTAGGCGCTGCTGGTGTATTTGCCATAGTTGTGGGTGTTGGTCTTTTCCATGGTCTGCAGCTCACTGTATGGGTCAGCGTAGTCATTCAACCAAAGAGACAGGTAAAGGTCGTACTTGCCGTTGGCTACCAGGTTGTAAGCTGACTTGGACGGCAGATTCTTAACCGTGACCTTCAAGCCTGGCAGCTTGCTTTCCAGCTGTGATTGCAGAAATTCACTGACGTTCTTGTCGGTCGTCGTGTCGCTGGCTACCAGGGTCAAAGTCACCTTGCTCTTGCCCAGCGCTTTCATGCCGGCCTTCCAAAGCTTTTTGGCCTCAGCAACGTTGTAGGTTTCCTTCGGCTGGGCTGCAGTGGCAAAATCCTTGCCGCTTGCCGGATCCTTGGCCGCGTTTGGAGCAGAGAAGGTATATGACGGTTTGGAACCATCAGCCAAAACCTTCTTGGACAGCTGCTCACGGTTAACGGCCAGGTAGAGGGCCTGCCTCAGCTGCTTGCTGGCCAGGGTAGCCCCCTTGGCCATGTTGATGTTGACGAAATTGTTTCCTGACCGGTACAAGTGATACAGGTTCTTGCTCTTTTGCAATCCCTGTGCGGTCGTACCGGAAACAACGGCGTCATCCAAACTGCCTTGCTGGAAGAGCTGGTGGGCCGTGTTTGAATCCTTGACTACTTGATAATTGATTGTCTGCAGCTTGACAGCCTTCTTTGCGTAATAGTAAGGGTTCTTGACCGCGGTCCATTTTTCGCTGGTATTGGTCCATCTGGTAACCTTGAAGGCACCGTCAAAGGCCGTGTATTTAGCTGCCGTACCGTATTTGCTGCCGTACTTCTTTACCAAGCGGGTATCCTGCGGGTAGAAGGCTGGCATGACCATCTTGTCGATAAAAGTCGGCTCAGGATTTTCCAGCTGCACGACGAGCTTGTACTTGCCAACTGCCTTGACGCCTAAGCTGCTGGCTACCTTTTTGCCTTGAGAGATCTGGTCGGCGTTCTTGATGTTGCTGAAGATGTAGTTATAGCCAGACAAGGCTTTAGGAGAAACGCCTTTTTGCCAGGCTGTCACAAAGTCTTGCGCGGTTACAGTATCACCGTTTGACCATTTGGCATTGTGCCTCAGATTGAACGTGTAGGTCTTACCATCACTGGACTTATGATAGCTAGTGGCAACCGCGGGAACTGGCTGGTCATTTTTATCTGAACGGTAAAGGCCGGCCATAGTTTGCACCAAAGTGTCCCATTGAGGGATTGAGGCAGTTACGGAAGTGTCCAGCGAACTGACCACATCGGTTTCCATCAGGTTCAAGGTGGTTTTGCCGCTTGAAGCCTGTGACCCGTTATTGCCGCAGGCAGCCAGCTCGCACGCTGACAAACTTAGTAAAGCAACTGTTGCCATTTTTCTAACTTTCATGTGTAATTCCTCTTTTTCTTTTCTTCACTTGGACATTTGCGGAAAAGAAAAGGCGCCCCACTGGATCGAATTGATCCAATAGGGCGCCTTGAGCGCTGTACCACCTATTTTCGCCGTTGGGCCTTCACGCACAGATAATGCGCTGCCGCTTTAAGGGGCGGACCCCGAAGCCACTAATATCGCAGCTTCCGCTCAAAGGTGATTTTCGCTCTTGGTCTGACCGCTTCTTTGCACCAAACAGAAGCTCTCTGAAGATCTCGCCAAAACTACTTTTCCTTTTCAAAGCAATGTTGTTTTGATTTCATGTTTCTTATCTTAGCCCATAATCTGAGAAAGTCAACAGCAAAATGGCAAAAAAATTAATCCATGCTTAGAAAAAATGGCATTCCTCTTATCATTTTGTTAAACTAAGGTCAAAAATGAGCGAGGAAAAATATCATGAACTATCAAGACATGAATGCTAAAACAATCGACCGCTGGGTCAAAGACGGCTGGGAATGGGGCAAGCCGGTTGACCATGAAACTTTCCAAGCCGCCAAAGAAGGGCGGTGGGACATTGTGCTGACTCCGACCAAGCCTGTGCCTCACAGCTGGTTTGGCGACTTGCCCGGCAAAAAAGTTCTTGGCCTGGCCAGTGGCGGCGGCCAGCAGATGCCGATCCTGACTGCCTTGGGGGCAAAATGCACGGTGCTGGACTA
>NZ_BOCG01000160.1 GCF_016587775.1 Lactobacillus nasalidis
GGATGAAGCTTGTGACTATCGCCGCTATTGCTGGAATCAAGGCCTTGCCTTGTGGAATAAAATGTACAAGGCAAGGCAAGCACTTAAATCTTCTTTGGCCTCCGACCCCAAAAAGCTGACCGAAGAGCAGAAAGCACTGCTTAAAGAAAAGCCTTCGCCGAGTGAACGAAGAGTTCGTAATATGTTAGTTGCAGATAAAAAAGACTGGCAGTATACACAGTCAGCCCGGATTCTGCAACTGGCAATTTCCGACTTGGGCAAGGCTTGG
>NZ_BOCG01000161.1 GCF_016587775.1 Lactobacillus nasalidis
AATGGCTTCGCCATGCTTTTGGATCAAGTCTACCAAATATTGGATTCCTCCACGCTCCATCCCATATTTTCGGCTGAGGTAGGTGCCTCTTCTATGATCGTCTACCCATTCGTGGTAGATAGCGAGTTTTATTTCTTTAGTGTATTTAGTCATGAAAATAACCCCCGAAATTAGTGTCCTAATTTCGGGGGTCATATCAGAAAAGCTTTTTCTTTTACCAAATGTGCAGCAGTCTGGTCCGGTCCAGCTTGCTTAAACTGAATTGGTGAACGTGCGACTTCGGACTTTCCGGAAATTCTCTGATAAAGTCGGCCACGTTGTAAAGGCCGGTCGTGTAGTACCAGGTCCCCTTGACCTTCTTGACCGGGTCCAGCATCTCGTTTCTGATCGGGTAAGCCGAAATCAAAAAGTGCTTGTGGTGGAATTTGAAGGCAAAGTAAGGCAGACGGAATTCGTCGACCACTTCCTCCTTGGTCTTGCCAATCGTCACCACGTTGCGGTAAGTGCCGTACTTCTCGCTGAACTTGTCGTTGAAGGAGAAGTAGAAGTTGGAAATGTGCACGTGCGGGAAGTCCTCTTCAGCCACCTCATCCGGGATGGCGATCACGTGCGAATAGCGGTCCAGGTTGTTTTCCCTTTGCTGCAGGGCCTGCTCCATCTGGTTGGGCTTGATCCCCTTGACCCAGCTTGGCAGCTCTGGGTGAGCCTTGTAGGAATTGTACATCATCGTGATGACTTCCGGCTTTACCCAGTCATATTGCATCCGAATCTGGTTTCGCTTAAGCAGACCTTCAAGCGTCTGATTCTGCATCAAGTCGACGACATAGCACTCATAATGGTACTTCTCGCACCACTTCTTGTAGTGGTCGATTTCGCTGGCCACGATATGAGTCCCGTCCACAATCACGGTCTCGCCGTAGGACATCTTGTGTTCAACCAGATTGTCCTTCATCCGCTTGGTCTGTTCCGTAATGTGCCGCGGAATGACCTGATGCAGCACGTCAGTCTTCTGATCATAGTAAACGGTGAGATCCGCCAAAAGCAGACGAATCACATCCCCGCTGATCGCGTACGGCAATAAGTGATGCCGGGCGATGAATGAAGACTTGCCAGAGCCGGGTGCGCCTCTCAAAAGAAATAATTTGCGCATATTGAGCTCCATTTTAAAAAATCTATTTTGAATATCAAAATAGATTTTACCATAAAACGTCGCTGACGATTAGCAATCTGGCAAAAGTCGGCGCTTTTTTTCGATTTTTTGAACTAACGCTCTTTCATGTCGCTGCCGTCGCGCTCGCCCACGATGAAGACCAGTTCCGTCTGGCAGACCAGGTCCCCGTCAACTGAAGCCACCGCCGACACGCTGCCGGTCTTGGCCCGCACCTTGAGCATCTTGACGTCCAGCTTGAGGACATCCCCTGGTCTGACCATCCTTCTGAACTTGGCCTGGTGAATGGCGCCCAGGTAAGCCGTCTTCTTGTAAAAGGCCGGCGACTTCAAGATCAGCACGGACGCCGCCTGGGCCAAGGTTTCAATGATCAAGACCCCCGGCATCACCGGATTTCCCGGGAAATGTCCCTGGAAGAAGGGCTCGTTGATCGTCACGTTCTTGACGGCGCTGATGCTTTGGTCAGCCACCAGCTCCTCCACCCGGTCGATGTAGCAGATCGGGTAGCGGTTGGGAATCAAATCCATCACTTCTTGGGCAGTCATTACTGGCATCTTGTCACACTTTCTGTATATAAAATCTTTTAACGAGTTTTCCAATAACTTGTGATTAAGTTTAACACTCCATCCGGCAATGTCAAGTTTTTCAAAAACCGCTGCTTTTTAAGGCAAAAAAAACAGGCCTGAAGCCTGTTAATTGGTAATCATCTTGTCCACAATGTTCAAATCCTGGTCAAAATCGTAAACGATCGCCTGGGCGTTGGGCACCTCCAGCTTGAGAATGTCGACGTTGTTGATCTTTTCCAGGTACTTGATCAGGGCCCGCAGACTGGACCCATGAGCCACGATCAGCTGGTCCTTCCCGGCCCGCAGGCGGCTGGCAACCTCGTCTTCATAGTAAGGCAAAAGCCGCAGCTGGGTCTGGTGCAGGCTCTCGGCTCTGGGCAACAGGCCCGGGTCGACCTTCCAGTAGCGGCGGTCGATGGCCGGGGACCCCTGGGCCGGCGGCACCGCGTCAAAGCCCCGCC
>NZ_BOCG01000162.1 GCF_016587775.1 Lactobacillus nasalidis
GCTGGCGGCAGCATCCCTTATCCTGCTCTTTGCCGCGGCTGCCGGGATGACTCTCTACCAGCGCCGCTACTTAGGCGGGATCAAGGAAAGCATCTGGGTCTTCGGTGCCTTCGCGCTTTTGCGCCTGCTGACGACTTTGCTTTTGAAATAAACTAAAAACCTTGGCTCAAGCGCCAAGGTTTTTTGTATATATGGAAAATGGAGGATGTTGGTCTTAGTAGCCGAGCTTCTTCAGCCAGTTGTTGACCCGCTTTTGAACGGCGCTTGGGTTGTCGCGGACGGTGTTGCCTTCAGCGGTGAAGCCCCGGCGGACCGTGGCCTTCGGGTAGGCCTTTCTGAGCGTTTCCGCCGTGTTGCCCAGGCCGGAGCCTTCAGCGGTCGTGAACGGGATGACCGTCTTGCCGTTCAGGTTTTCGTTGTCGATGAAGGTTCGCACGATCATCGGGTATTCGCCCCACCAGATCGGGGCACCGATGAAGACCGTCTGGTACTTTTTGACATTAGGCAGGGCGTTCTTGATGGCCGGACGGGCGTTTTCGTCCTGTTCGCGCTGGGCTACCCGGGTAGTGGCCTCATAGCCAGACGGATAGTCCTTCTTCGGCACAATCTCGTAGCTGTCGCCCTTGGTGTACTGCTGGATGAACTGGGCTACCCGGGCCGTGTTGCCGACCTTGAGGCTGCCGCCGTAAACGCCCTTGGTTCTGGAAAAGTAAACGACCAGAACCTTGCCGTTCTTGCCCTTGACCGCGGCGGTATTCGACTTCTTGCTGCTGGTGGAGGAGGAAGAAGCGGTGGAGCTGCTTTGGCTTGAGCGCCGGTTGTAGGCGTTGACGCCGATGACGGCAGCCAGAAGCACGACGATGACGGCTATGAAAATACTGATTCTCTTTCTCATTTTTGGATCTCTCCTTGTCTACACGCTGTTAGGAAAAAATGTCGCTGGCATAGTGGCGGAAAATCTTAGCGATCGTCTGTGGATCGTGCCCGCCGCCAGCTTGCTGGTAGTAGCGCAGGTTCTGCTTGTTGAAGGCCTTGAGCCGGTACATGGCGGAAATCTGCGGCTCCATGGAGCCGCCGGTCGGGTCGCCTGTGCCCACGCCGGCC
>NZ_BOCG01000163.1 GCF_016587775.1 Lactobacillus nasalidis
CGTCATCGCCGCTTTCCCGGGCCAGCAATTGGCTGGCATCGATGCCGAAGACGCCGAGCCAGGCCGTCAGGCTTTCCTTAAAGGCCTTGAGGCTGTCTTTGTCGGCTCTTTCCGCGTTGACGCTGGAATTTACAGCCGGCAAGGCCTCGTAGATGGCGGTCAGGGCGTTTTGAACGTTGAAGTCGTCGTCCATCGCGGCGGCAAACTTGTCCTTGGTTTCAGCCAAAAGAGCTGCCAGGGCCGGGTCGGCCGCTGATTCGGTCGCGTCCTCCAGGCGGTAGTTGATCCCTTCCAGGGTGTTTTTGAACCGGTCCAAAATGTTGGCGGCCTGCGCCAGGTTTTCTTCTGAGTAGTTGATCTGGCTCCGGTACTGGACGCTGGCCATGAAGAAGCGGAGCACCTGCGGATCAACGGTCTGCAAGATGTCGTGGACGGTCACGAAGTTGTGCAGGGACTTGGACATTTTTTCCTCATCCTTGCCGACCGTCACGAAGCCGTTGTGCAGCCAGTAGTTGACGAACTTCTTGCCCGTCTTGGCCTCGCTTTGGGCAATTTCGTTTTCGTGGTGCGGGAATTCCAGGTCCTGCCCGCCCCCGTGGATGTCCAGGGTGTCGCCCAGGTACTTGGTGGACATGACCGAGCACTCGATGTGCCAGCCTGGCCGGCCCTTGCCCCATGGCGAATCCCAGGCGATTTCATCGGCCGCCTTCTGCCCCTTCCAGAGGGCAAAGTCGATCGGGTCTTCCTTGCGGCCCTGTTCTTCGTCATTGACGTGCTGGGATGCCCCTTCTTCCAGCTGGTCGATGTTCTGGTCGCTCAAGCGGCCGTAGTCAGCGAACTTCTTGGCCCGGTAGTAGACGTCCCCGTCAGCTTCATAGGCATAGCCCTTGTCGATCAGGGTCTGGATGAAGTCGATGATGGCCGGGATTTCGTGAGTAGCGCGCGGGTGCAGGGTAGCATCTTCAATGTTCAAAGCCCGGGTGTCTTCCAAAAAGGCCTTGATGTAGCGCTCTGCCAGCTCCGGCACCGTGGTGCCTTCAGCGCGGGCCTCGTTGATCATTTTGTCGTCAACGTCGGTAAAGTTGGAAACGTACTTGACCTGGTAGCCCTTGTATTCAAAGTAGCGGCGGATGGTGTCAAAAGCGATGGCACTTCTGGCATTGCCGATGTGGATGTAGTTGTAGACCGTCGGCCCGCAGACGTACATGCTGACCTGGCCGGGAACCAGCGGAACAAATTCTTCTTTTTGCCGAGTTAAAGTGTTGAAAACTTTCACGAGATTTTCCTGCTTTCTTTATAAAAGTTTTTCCTTACCTGCAAATAATTCACTCTTCATTTTAACAGACAATTCTTTTTGTTGGCGGCAAAATACCGGATGGCAGTGGTAAAATCTGAAGAAAACTGTTTTTCAAAGAATAAAGAAAAGAGGAAAGCGATGAGCCTGGTCGAAGATTTAAAAAATTACCAGCCATGCAATGAGCAAGAAGCTGCCGACGTCAAGGAAATGATCTACCGGCTGGAAAGCGGAGAGGAGCTGTTTCTGCGGTCCAATCTGGCTGAACACTTCACGGCTTCGGCCTGGGTGGTCAACCAGCAAAGAAGCAAGGTCTTGATGGCCTACCACCGGATCTATGACTCCTGGGCCTGGCTGGGCGGGCACGCTGACGGCGACCACGACCTTTTGCGCGTGGCCCTGAAGGAAGTAGAAGAAGAAAGCGGGGTCAGCGCCAAGCCGGTCACGGAGCAAATCTATTCCGTGGAAATTCTGACCGTTGACGGACATGAAAAAAACGGCAAGTACGTCCCTTCTCACCTGCACTTAAACGTCACTTATCTCCTGGAAGCCGATGACCGCCTGCCGGTCAGACCCAAGGAAGACGAAAACAAGGCCGTGGCCTGGTTTGGCTTAGACGAGGCCCTTAAGAAATCAAGCGAGCCCTGGTTTGTCGACCGGATCTACAAGAAGCTCAACGGCAAGCTCAAGGACTATCCGGCAAAATAAAAACTCTGGCATCCTTGCCAGAGTTTTTTGCTTGGTCGGGTCAAGATTTGCCAATTCGCTCAAAAAAGTTCTTGACAGACTCTAAAAGTCGTTTTAAGATTACATTAATTAAAAATTAAAGCATTTTAAGAAAAGTATCGATTAGAAGAGTAACCGGCCCCGTCTTTTTCCAGAGAGCTCTAGATGGTGGGATTGAGCAGAAGGCAACCGGCGAAACACATCTAAGAACTGGTCGGCCGAAAACCAGTAGGCCCTCCCGCTAGCGAGCGTTACCACGGCTGCCCTGGGTGTTCCCGGAATTTTTTCCGGCGACTAGTCAGCGGCAGTGTAAGGTCAGCTGCCGTGAGACAGCTGAT
>NZ_BOCG01000164.1 GCF_016587775.1 Lactobacillus nasalidis
GGCCGGGAAAAACTGGCTGCCGGCCGCGATCGGCTTCATCGTTTCCGGGACTTTGATCCCTCTGGCGTCTTTGCTGGCCCTGGCGGTTACCAGAGCCGACGGGATCTACGGCCTGGCCCGGCCTTTGGGCAAAAAGTTTGCCCTGGTCTTTCTGATCCTGGTTCACCTGACCCTGGGGCCGCTGTTCGCGACCCCGCGGACGGCAACGGTGCCGTTTTCCATGTTTTCCAGCCATTTTTCCGCTGGGATGCAGCCGTGGGCCCTGCTGATCTACTCAGCCATCTTCTTCGGGATCGTTTACTACTGTTCACTGAGTGAAGGCAAGATCACCGACCGCGTCGGCAAGATTCTGAACCCGTCCTTTTTGATCCTGCTCTTCATCATCTTCCTGATCGCCCTGTTCAACCCGATGGGGTCGACCAGCACGACCGCGGCCACGTCTGACTACTTGAACGCGGCCTTCATCAACGGCTTCCTGCAGGGCTACAACACCCTGGACGCCCTGGCTGCCCTGGCCTTCGGGATCACGGTGGTCAGCGCCATCAAGAACTTCAAGCTGGCAGAAGGGCGGGAAACTTCCCTAGCCCTGGCCAAGACCGGTGCCATCGGCTTTGCCGGCATCGCCATCATCTACCTGGTTCTGGTTGCCCTGGGCGCCAGCAGCCTGCACTACTTCAAGCTGTCAGAAAACGGCGGGATCGCCTTCGCGCAGATCGCCAACCACTACCTGGGCAGCTTCGGTGAAGCCCTCCTGGCAACCTTGGCCACCATCACCTGCATGTCCACGGCGATCGGCCTGGTAGTTGCCTTTGCCCAGGACTTCCACAAGCGTTTTCCAAAAATTTCCTACCGGACTTTCCTGACCTTCAACTGCCTGCTGTCCTTTGCCATTGCCAATGTTGGCCTGACGACGATCATTTCCTGGTCAACGCCGGTGCTGATGTTCCTGTACCCGCTGTCGATCGCCCTGATCTTCTGCGGCCTGACCAGCAAGCTGTTCGGCAATGACCCGGCAGTTTACAAGTTCACGGTTTACTTCACGATCATTCCAGCGCTTTTTGACGGCTTGAACGCCGCTCCGAGCGTGATTTCCGGCACTCCTTTGGCCAAGGCGGCTTTGGCCTTTGCTGGCCACTACCTGCCATTCTTCTCTCTGGGCCTGGGCTGGCTGACCTTCGGGATCGCCGGCTACCTGCTGGGGCTGGGGATGCACTTGTACAAAAGCCGGGCGGAGAACCGGGCAGTCGAATTAGACTAGCCGGCTGGTAAGTTTCTTTGTAAAAATTAGCAAAAAAGCAGCGCGAAAGCTCAATTGACGGCTTTCGCGCTGCTTTTGTCTTTGCTGTTAATTGGGATAGTCCGGCTGGAAGAGACTGCCATAAGTATTCTGGCGGCCGTTGCGCTTGATCTGGTAGAGGTTGTGGTCGGCCAGGCGCAGCATGGCCTTGATTTCGTCGGGGGTCCGGGCGGTGCCGTAGGCGTAGCCGACGGAAATGCTGATGGTCAGGTAAAGGTCCAGGATCTGGGCATGTTCCAGTTCCAGGCGCAGCCGCCGGTCCAGGTCCTTGATGATGGCCGGATCGGCCATGTCGCGCATGACCAGGAACTCGTCGCCGCCGTAGCGGTAGCAGTGGCCGATCCCGTAGGTCTCCAAGAGGGCCTGGCTGATCTTCTTCAGGACCTCGTCGCCGTAGCGGTGGCCGAAGTTGTCGTTGAACTTCTTGAAGTGGTCGACGTCCAGCATCATCACCAGGGTCGGCTTGCCGGTCAGGTAATGGAAGTCGCGGGCAAAATTGTGCCGGTTCTTCAGGCTGGTCAGGTCGTCGCGGGCAGCTTCATGCTCCAGCCGGTTCAGCCGCTTGCTGGTGCCGGTGACGTCCATGAAGAAGCCGATCAGGCCGATGATCTGCCCCTGGTCATAGATCGGCGCCTTGAAGGTCAGGATTTCCCGGACCCGGCCGCGGGCAATGGTCTTGCCGATTTCCTTGATCGGCATGCCGTCCCTCATGAGCTGGGTTTCGCTGTCTTGGAACTTTTCCGGCTGGGCGTTCAGCTGCAGGTCGTCGTCGGTCCGGCCAATCACGTCGGCCAAGGAGAGCCCGTAGTAGTTCAAAAAGTGCTGGTTGGCGCCCACGAAGCGGCGGTCCTTGTCCTTCCAGAAGAGGCCCAGGCGGATCCGGTGGGTGATGGCGTCCCAGAGGTTTTCGGTCGTGATTTCCCCGGCGGTCTTGTCCAGAAAGACCGGGTTGCGGACCGGCTGTCCGTCAAGGGTGGACAGGAAGGCCTTGGTCTGCCCGTCTTCGGCGACCTGCTGCAGCAGGACCCGGTAGTGGAAGTGCGGCCCCATCAAGGTGTAAGAAGAGGCGTCGCCGACTTCCGAGCAGCTCCTGATGGCGTCCCAGAAGCGCAGGCTGTTGTTGTCAGCGGCCTGGTTGAGCTCTGTCAGGTACTCCTCCGGCGTCTGGCCGATTTCATCCAGCCAGCCCTGGGTCGCCGGGTTCAGGTAGGCCAGGCTGGCCCGGCCGTCGCTGATGAGATAGATGACGACGGGATTGCTGCTGCCGACGGCCGG
>NZ_BOCG01000165.1 GCF_016587775.1 Lactobacillus nasalidis
ACCTTGGTTGGGTCGTCTGGGTCGTTCTCGTAAGTCGGCGTATCTGCACCTGGAATTGGCGTGTTGTTTTCATCTACAGGGATGATCTTACCGACCTTCTTGTAAGTGAAGACAGCAGTCTTGTCACTTTCATCGAAAGTACCAGTGGTATCAGTCGTATTAACCAGAACGTAGCCGGTAACTACCTTGGCATCGCTCGTTACGTCGTAGCTGTCACCAGTCTTGTACTCAGTCCCCTTCGTTACGCTCGGTGACAGTTCATTGCCGTCTTCATCGACAAACTTTTCAGTCAGACCATACTTGTTCTGAGTGTAAACAACAGGAGTGTCCTTAGTTGGATCTTCCGGAGTTACGTTCGGAACATCAGTTGAGTAGCCTGGTACGGTCGGAGTTGGCTCGTTTGGAGT
>NZ_BOCG01000166.1 GCF_016587775.1 Lactobacillus nasalidis
GCTGGCAGCACAAGGCTACCAAGTAGGCGGCTGCCGCTTGCCGCTGGTGCCTTTGAACGATGAAGAAAAAGAAGAGCTTGCCACGGCCTTGAAGTTGCCTAAGGACGCCTTGCTTGGCCAGTTGACGCGTGATTTGGAAGGAGCATAAAAATGACCAGAGTTTTACTTGCCGGCTTTGCCGGTTCAATGGGCCAGCAGGTCGTTAAGCTGGTAAAGGAGATGCCAAGTTTTGAGATTACTGCAGGTCTGGCCCACCATTTAAAAAGCAATGATCCAGCTGAATACGGCTTGCCGGCAGAAGCCAAGCTGTACACCAGTCTGGCAGAAATTCCAGCAGATGCAGCCGACGTCTGGATCGACTTCACCGTGCCAGCCTCTGTTTACCAGAATGTCCGCTATGCTTTAGAAAACGGCTACCGGCCAATAGTCGGAACGACCGGCTTAACGGATGAGCAGGAGAGTGAACTGACTGAACTTGCCAAAGAAAAGGGATTGGGCGGCTTAATCGCTCCTAACTTCGGCATGTCAGCTGTTTTGCTCATGAAGTTTGCCCAGGAAGCAGCCAAGTACTTCCCGGATGTGGAAATTATCGAAATGCACCACGAAGACAAGAAAGACGCGCCATCAGGTACGGCTTTGGCAACTGCCAAATTGATTGCTGAGGTTCGCAAGCCTCACCAAACCGCACCAGAAGCCTCTGAAAGCCTGCCTGGCGCCCGCGGGGGAGATTACCAGGGCATCAAGCTGCATGCCGTCCGCTTGCCAGGCTATGTGGCTCATGAGCAGGTCTTGTTCGGCGGCAAAGGCGAAGCCTTGACCATCCGGCAGGATTCATTTGACCGTTCTTCCTTCATGAGCGGCGTCAAAGTAGCCTTGGAAAAGGTGCAGGAACTCGACAGTCTTTATGTTGGACTGGAAAACATCTTGTAGTCCAGCGAAAACAGAACTAAACATTAAAAAGAAAGGTTAAAGCTATGCCAGAAGTAGACCCCAGCTTGCGAGCTTTGGGCAATCAAGCGCTCTCGCGGATTGCTCCCTCAGCCATCCGTGCTTTTGATGATGAAATTTCACAGGTACCAGGGATTATCAAACTGACCCTGGGCGAACCGGATTTTGCAGTGCCTGAACATGTTAAAAGAGCCGCGATTCGCGGAATTGAAGCCGATGATTCCCACTATGGGCCGTCAAAGGGAAAACTGGCTTTGCGGCAGGCTATCAGCAACTACCTCGCGGATACCCGGAAAGTCAGCTATGATCCGGAAACTGAAATCATCGTGACGGACGGGGCAACTGAAGCAGTTACCGCCAGCCTGCTGGGCCTGCTCAATCCTGGCGACAAGGTCCTGGTGCCAACGCCTGTTTTCTCTCTTTACTTCACCAACATTGAAATGGCTGGCGGGGAAGTGGTGATGATCGATACTTCGGCTACTGGCTTCAATCTGACGCCTGAGCGGCTGGAAGAGGAAATTTTGGCTGCTGGCGACAGGGCAAAGGCAGTCATGCTGAACTACCCGTGCAACCCGACCGGGAGAACATACTCCAAGGAGGAACTGACGGCTCTGGCTGCCGTGATCAAGAAGCACCACCTGCTGGCCATCTGTGACGAAATTTACAGTGAGCTGACTTACGACCAGGAGCACTTCTCTTTGGCCAGCCTTTTGCCGGGACAGGTCATCTTGATCAGCGGCCTGTCCAAGTCACACGCTATGACCGGCTACCGGCTCGGATACATCGCGGCTCCGGCTGAGCTGCTGCCAAACGTGGCCAAGGCTCACAGCTTCATGGTAACCTGCGTGGACAACATTGCCCAAGACGCTGCTATTGAAGCATTGACCAACGGCTTGGATGATCCGAAGGCCTTCAAGGAAGCTTACCGGCGCCGGCGCGACTTTATGGTTGAGAATCTGACCAAGCTGGGCTTTGAAATGGCCGTACCGGACGGCGCTTTCTATATTTTTGCCAAGATTCCGGAAAAGTTCGGCAGCGATGACTTCGCATTTGCCGAAGACGTGGCCAAGAAGGCGGGAGTTGGCTTGATCCCGGGCAGCGTTTTTGGCAAGGGTTCAGCAGGGTATGTGCGGCTTTCATACGCCGCTGCCGATGACAAACTGAGCCAGGTGATCGACCGCCTGCGGGATTACGTGTCAAAACTTTAATGATTGCAAAGGAGACAGCAGTTGGCTGTCTTTTTTGATGGCGAATGTTATAATGAGTGAAGAATCTAAAGAATTATGAATGCAAGGAGCAAGATAAATGTCTGAATACCCACAACTTAACCTTGACCAAGCCAAGGGCCCGAAGGCTACTCTTAAGACCAACCATGGCAACATCGTCATTCAGCTCTTCCCGGAAGAAGCACCGATGACCGTTGAAAACTTCGTCCGTTTGGCGCAAAAAGGCTACTATGATGGCGTGACCTTCCACCGCGTGATCAGCGACTTTATGATCCAGGGCGGTGACCCGGAAGGAACAGGTGCTGGCGGTCAAAGCATCTGGGGCCACAACTTTGAAGACGAGTTCTCCAACGTGCTTTTCAACCTGCGCGGGGCCTTGTCAATGGCCAATGCCGGTCCAAACACCAACGGGTCACAATTCTTCATCGTGCAGAACAAGAACATGCCAAAGCGCTTTATCCAGCAGCTGCGCGACGCACAATACCCAGAAGAAGTTGTCAAGGCCTACAAGCAAGGCGGCACGCCATGGCTGGACCACCGGCACACTGTCTTTGGCCAGGTTGTTGACGGCATGGACACGGTTGATGAAATTGCCAAGGTTGCCAAGGACGGCAACGACAAGCCGCTTGAAGACGTCGTAATCGAAACGATTGAAATCGCTGACTAACAAGAACTAGGAAAGGTTTGCGTGAGTGAGAAAGTGAAGATAAAGCGCAGTCGGCTGGTTAAGCTGCTGTTTGTGCTGGCGGTTGCCGCGTTCCTGGCGCCAGTTTCCGGCACCAAAGCGGTTGAAGCCAGTGATCAGCCGTTTTATAAAAATGCCATGGTCAACACCTATGTCTATAATGGAAATGGCAAACGGACCAAGGATAAAAAGATTATTGCCGGTCAAGCCGTGCCATGCTATGATATGCTCAATTATGTCAACGACAAGGTCTATATCATGGTCGGCAGCAACAAATACGTTGCATACATGAACGTGGTTGGTCTGGAGTGCAAGCTTAAGCACAACAGCTATATTTATTCCAGCAAGGGCCGCCGCCGGGCAAACACCGGCACGCTGCTTAAGAACGGTTCGGTTACTATTTACGGCGGCAAGAAAACGATCAATGGCAGCAAATATTGGGCAATCGGCGTTGGTTTGTACGTCAAGGCAAGCAATCTTGATATTCCCAAGACAGAAGTCACGCCTGATCCGGCTACGCAGAATCAGACTGCGGATTCGCAAACAACTTAAAACAACAGAGGCACTGCAAGCAGCAGTGTCTTTTTTGTTTGAGGGGGAGAGTTTTTGCTTTTTGACACTAGTTCCAATAATACATATTATGTAAAGTTAAATATAAAAGACATGAGGGGGAGGCAGATCTTCAGCAAAGAGCTGGTCCTGTAATTGACCTGGATTCCTGGCATTTAAGCTCAAATAATGATTATCTGTGGCTGACTCGTTCTAAACGCGAAACAAGTTTGCTATAATTCAGATAAACTTTTTGCTTTGGAAAGACATTTGCTGATTGGAGATGAGACTTATGTTCAGCTACAAGATCAATGACGACCTGCAGTTGGCCATTCCAAGACTGACTGACGGTGCAGCCTTGTATGACTTGATTGACCGGAACCGTGACAATCTGTCTTATTATTTGCCCTGGGTTGACCACGTTCATGACGCACAGGCTGAAATTGATGCCATCAAGAATGATTTAGCTAGATTTGCTGAAGGCAAAGCCTTGGACCTGTTGATTTGGTATCATGGCCGTCTGGCTGGCAAAATCAGCCTGAATTCGATAGAAGCAATGTATTCTGAAGCAGATATTGGCTACTTTTTAGGCAAAGAATTCCGCGGCCGCGGGATCATGACGATGGCTGCCCGGGCCATTATTGACATCGCCTTTGAAGAATACGGCTTGCACCGGATTTCGCTGCAATGCGCGGCAGACAATCTTCCAAGCAATAATGTCGCCAAGCGGCTGGGCATGAACTTTGAGGGCTGCCATAAAGGCCGCTTGATTCTCAAAGACGGCTATCATGACAGCAACGAGTACGCAGTGCTTGCTGAAGAATGGGCTGCTGTAAAAGGAAACAGCTAAGCTGCCCTTGCTGGCAAAGCCTGACATTTCGGCAACTTTTTGTGCTTGTAAGTTTAAAACTGAAATTTTAATGACAGACATTTAAAGACTACTCTGAAGATGTTCAAATTATTGTTTAGAGATTTTTGGGCTTTTTTGCTTATAAAATAAAAAATAAACCACGGCGTCTTGGCCGCGGTCAATCTAGAATATTTCTACTTGGCGCTTCCTTCTGGCTGACGAAGCGCTTTTTTGTTTGCCTTTTAGATGACGAGGTTCAAAGATTTTGGCTGAACCACCAGATGATATTTGTCAGCCTCCTTCTTCTCACCGTCCAGATTCATGGCTGCCTGCGTGGTAATGACGCAGTCCTTAACCTGCCCGACTACCACGTCTTTGCAGCTTATCAGGTCTTTTCGTAAAATTTTATAGATATAGTACGGAGCAAACAGACGGTTGACTTTTGGCAGAATTACCATGTCGATTAAACCGTCGTTGATCTTGGATTTGGGAGAAATTTGGAAGCCCCCGCCATAATAGCGGCCATTGCAAAAGGCGCAGAGCGTGACTTGGTCGTTAAAAAGCAGCCCATTTTTGCCCATGACTTTTACCTTAGCAAACTTATAGCGGCTGATGTTTCGCAGTATTGAAGCAACATATGCGGCACTTTTGGGCGTTTTAACGTCATGAACGGTGTTGGCAATCAAGGCGTCCAGGCCAAAGCAGCCGACGTTGATGCAGTAGCGCTCATCATTGACCAAAATTGTATCTACAGGCGTGGCTGGCCGGTCTAAAGTAGCTTTGAGGATGGCTTCAGGCCGCATGTGCCGGTGAATTGCCCGGGAAAAGTCGTTGCCGGTACCAAATGGCAGACAAACGACTTCATGATCCGTATGTACCAGATTTTGGATGACTTGATTAAAGAAGCCGTCACCGCCGACTGAGTAGAAACGGGTCTTTTCCGGGTAATTTTTGACGATTTCCTTCACGTGGTCCTTATACTCACTGAAATAGATCTCGTAGTCTCTCCCCTTCATCACCCTTTCGATCTTCTTTATGAGGGAATCGCTCTTGGACTGATCTGGATTTGGCTTGATTAGAAAAACGTGCTTCATGTGTTGTATCGACTTCCTTTTACAATAATTTAATGAAAGCACAATCTTGCCGATTTGTACAGAAGCTAGGCAGCAAAAAAGGGGGCAGCTATCGCTGCCTCCCCTGTCCCCTCCCCCGTCTTCTGGGGGAGAATTTTGGCTTTTACGTATTATTAATTTTTAGCCGCGTAAACATGGCCGTACCGGACAGACTACGGTTTTTACTGCCGAAAGCCAGTCAGCTCGCCAAGGAATTTCTTGCTTTAGCCAAAAAAGTTTTCCCACTGAAGGCAATTTAACATAATTTTTGATATGGATAGTTAAACAGATAATCTATGCAGACAGTGCATGCTGGTATTTTTAACTGCTATTTTTCAGACCGCGGTCAAGCGACTACAATCTAGTTAATAATTAATTGATCAGAGGATTGACCATGAAAAAAAGAAAAATTATCTGGATTGTTGGTCTAGTTTTTGTATTAATTCTGGTTACAGGAGGAATCATGTTTAACTATTTTAACAAGCAAGAAGCAAGCAGTTTGGGTCCCGTCGTCGGCAAGATTGCCAATCAGGAGATCAGAGCCAACCAGCTCTTGAGACGCGGCAGCAAGTGGGCTGGCGGCTACGGAACCCCGTCTGACGGCGATGATACCAATAAGGGATCGCAGCCGGTCCGAGTGCACACTAAGAATGCCAAAAGCTTGATCATCTACTGGTCCCGGTCGGGT
>NZ_BOCG01000167.1 GCF_016587775.1 Lactobacillus nasalidis
CTTTTCATGCAAAAACCGCTGAACTTACAGTTCAGCGGTTTTCTCTTTTCACAAATTGATACCCTGCTGGCGGAAGAGTTCTTTTCGCTTGGCCGCCGGCGACATCCCGTAATACTTGCCGAATTTTTCATAAAAGAAGGACTTGCCCCGATAGCCAACCAGGCCGATGATTTGCTTGATCGACAGGTCTGGCCGGGCCAAAAGGCGGACGGCTGCCTCCATCTTCTGCTCGTCGACCAGCTCAATGAAGCTCAGCCCGGTCTTCTTTTTGACCAGGTCGGAAAAATAGTTGGGGCTGAGACCGTAATAAGCCGCCGCGGCCGTCAGGCTGGTTGAGACGTAGTTTTCCGCGACATAGCGGCGGATCTCGCCTTCACTCAGGCTGCTCTCCCCGCTCAAGGTCCGCTGGGCCTGAGCCAAGGCCGTCAGCAGCTGGCTTTTCAGCAAGACGGGCGCAAAAGCAGCGCCGGCCTGGTATTCAACCAAGGCCGTCAGGAAGGCGGCCCCGGCCGGCCCGTCGACCGCTGCCCGGCCATGCAGCCCAATTTCCGCGTCAGCTGCCAGCAGGAGT
>NZ_BOCG01000168.1 GCF_016587775.1 Lactobacillus nasalidis
TCAGTTGCCGGTGCCTTCTTGATTCCAAACACCGCGGCCAACGCGGCTTTGTACCACGCCGGGAAATTGTCAGTTGCCCAAGGCGCTCACGTTATCACCAACGAATTCTACAACAACTTCATCAACTTGACCGGTTCAGGCATTACGATCGGTTTGGTTATCTTCACGGTTTGGTTTGCCAAGTCACAACAGATGAAAGCAATTGGTAAAATCGAGCTCGTGCCGTCAATCTTCAACATCAACGAACCGTTCCTGTTCGGTCTGCCTTTGGTCATGAACCCATTCTTGGCCGTGCCATTCTTCTGCGTGCCGCTGGTAGTCAGCCTGTCGACTTATGGCTTGATCCGCTACGGCATCCTGCCGCCGCTTAACGGGGTGGCTGCACCTTGGACGACGCCGGCTGTTTTGTCCGGTTTCTTCATCGGCGGCTGGAAGATCGCGATCTGGCAGTTCTGCGTGCTGGTAATCTCAACTTTGATCTACTTCCCGTTTGCCAAGCGCTATGACCAAGTTCTGCTCAAGCGTGAACAGGAAAACGCGCCCGCTGAAGCCGAAGCGTAAATCGACAATAACTTAGATTGGAAAAGGTAAAAAATATGAGTGAAGAAGAACAAACTATGCAGTCTGTCATGGGCTTGATCGTCAATGCCGGCAATGCCCGGGGGTTGGCCAAGGAAGCCATTGACGCGGCCCACGAAGGCGACTTCGAAAAGGCCCACGGCAAGCTTAAAGAAGCCAACAACGCTTTGGTAGATGCTCACAACTCGCAAACTTCCATGCTGACCAAGGAAGCCAGCGGCGAACACATTCAGCTGACCTTGCTGGTAGTGCACTCTCAAGACCACTTGATGACCGCGATTACTTACATCGACCTGGCAAACGAGCTGGTTTCTGTCTACGAAAAGATGGCGGAAAAGAAGTAAAGCCAGCCGGCGAACAGACCAGGAAACAAAAACTGCTTTATCGTGACCAAGCAGTTTTGCCTCTGAGGCTAACGGCATCGAGCAAGATATTTCCTCAAAAGCATGCAGCTCATAGTTGAAAGATGTCGTCCAAGCTGACCTGGCTGGGCCAGTCATTAAATAGACAAGGTGATCAAACAATGAATTTAGCAGCAATCGACATTGGCGGCAGCACAATCAAGTTCGCCACCTGGGAAGGCGGCAGCCTGCAAAAGGTGCACGCCCTGCCAACCCCGGACAATCTGGAAGACTTCTACGACCTTTTGGGCGGGGAAGTAGCCAAGATCAAGGCGGAAAGCGCCGTGACCGGGGTGGCCATCTCCTCACCAGGTGCCGTGAACAAGCAAAGCGGGGTCATCGAAGGGGCCAGCGCCCTGCCATACATCCACAATTTCCCGATCGTGCCAAAATTGGAAGAGATCTTTGGCCTGCCAGTAAGCATCGAAAATGACGCCAACTGCGCGGCCCTGGCTGAACTGGCTGACGGTGCCGGCAAAAACAATTCCTCCTTGGCCTTCATGGTCATCGGCACCGGCGTCGGCGGGGCCATCATCTTCAACCGGCAGATCTGGCACGGCGCCCACCTCTACGGGGGCGAGTTCGGCTACCAGACCACCGCTGAAGCCGGCATGACCTTG
>NZ_BOCG01000169.1 GCF_016587775.1 Lactobacillus nasalidis
CGGCACTTATGAAATGAACGGCAGCGCCTTTGCCGACCACGACGAAGTCTGGTACATCGAAACCATCGGCGGCCACCACTGGGCTGCCCGCCGGATTCCTGACGACGCCTACGTGGCAGCGCCAAACCGCTTGAACATCGACTTCTTCGACTTCAACGACGAAGACAACTTCATGTGCTCAAGCGACCTGCTGGATTTGATCAACGAATACCACTTGAACCCGGACTACCAAGGCTACAACCTGCGCCACATCTTCGGCTCATCCACCATCAAGGATGCCCACTACAACAACCCGCGGGCCTGGTACATCCACCGCTACTTCGACCCTGAATGGGAGGGGCAGCCAGGGGACCAGGACCAGCCGTTCATCACTTACGCCAAGAAGAAGATCAGCCCTGAAGACATCAAGTTCCTGGAAAGCTCCCACTACCAGGACACCGAATACGACGTCTACAGCACGACCAACACGGACGCGGAAAAGAAGCTTTTCCGGCCGATCGGCATCAACCGGAACTTTGAAACCCACATCCTGCAGATCAGAAACGACGTTGAAGAAGGCATCGCCGGCGTGCAGTGGCTGGCATTCGGGCCAAACACCTTCAACTGCTTCGTGCCGTTCTACACCAACGTCACGACCACCCCGGCCAGCTTCCAGACTGGTCCGAACTTTGATTTGACCAAGATCTTCTGGCTCAACAAGCTCAACGCCCAGCTCGGCGATACCAACTACAAGGTCTACAGCGCCCTGGAGCAGGCTTTTGAAGAAAAGACCATGGCCAAATTGCGCCAGATCGAAAACGAAACCGACCGGGCCGTCAAGGGCTTGACTGGCCGGGAATTGCAAGAGAAGCTGGAAGAAGCCAACCAGAAGATGGCTGATCTGACTTACGAGCAGACCGCGGCCTTGACCGGGGAAATGGTTGAATCCGGCCACACCCTGATGAAGCTGAAGTACGACCTGCTTGATTAAGAAACGGGAGATTTTTGATGGAAAAAGCCGCTGAAATACAAATGCTGAAGGATTTTTCAAACGCCAACGCGACTTCTGGCTTTGAAAATGAATTCGTCGACCTGTTCTCCAGAACGGTCAAGGACTACGCTGACCTGGAAGTCGACGGGATGCTGAACGTCTATGCCTCAAAGAAGGAAAACACCGGCAAGCGTCCGGTGATCCAGCTTGACGCCCACTCTGACGCCGTCGGCTTCTTGACCCAGGCAGTCCGCCCCAACGGCCTGATCAAGTTCGTGACCCTGGGCGGCTGGAACAACGTGGTCCTGCCGGCCTTGAAGGTCAAGGTCAGAAACCGGGACGGGGAGTACATCCCCGGGGTCGTGGCTTTGAAGCCGCCGCATTTCATGACGGCTGCCGAAAGAAAAGCCGTCCCGCAGGTAGCCGACTTGTCCATTG
>NZ_BOCG01000170.1 GCF_016587775.1 Lactobacillus nasalidis
CCAAACATATGTTTCTGTAGTATGACTAAAATTTGCGCTCTAACCTAAAGCAAAGTTCTGGCTTTCCTTACGCTAATTCAACTTAAAACCTACCTGCTATCTCTTACATATAATCAAACACATTAAGTACGTTTTTCGCCACTAGTATTATGCTCTTTTGCCTGTCTGTCGCCTGGCAGACAATTTTTATTTGAAAGTCAAAAAAGCCGCATCCCTTTTCAGTTGGGATGCGGCTTTTGCTTTGATATTGCTCTGTTACAGCTTCTTTTCCAAAAGAACAAGCGGGATGTCCTTAAGTCCGTTAAAGTTGCATGGAATGATTCCTATTTCCTTGTAGCCAAGTTTCTTGTACATTCCCCGGGCATTCTTGTTGTGGGCGTTGGTATCCATGCGCAGGTAGCGGGCACCAGCCTTCCGCGCGTAGTCTTCATAAAAAGCTACAAAAGCCTTCCCGTAACCGCGGTGAGATGCGTATGGATCAACCACCAAAGTATGCAGCACCATGACTTCATCGTCTTTGGCCGCGTACTCCCAGTTTCCCTGCGCATAAGCATCAACCTGCTTATCGTTGATAATGGCGGTTGCAACGACCTTGCCCTGGTCATCCTCTAAGACGAAAAGATCGCCTCTTTCCAGTGCGTCCTGTGCGGTATTTCTAGTTGGGTAAATCGCTCTGTCCCAGCCAATTTCTACCTTCCCTGCTTCCTCGAAGTCGTGAATATGGCTGTAAATGTCAGCCACAGCATCAACATCCTTAGCTTGCGCTTTCCTAATCAAAAAATCACCTTTTCCGTTTTTCTTACGATAATAGCAAAAAGCTCTCTCTTCTGTCTATAGAAAAATTAGTTAGCGAATTGCTGGCAACCTGGACTTCTCATTCTGCCATGCGCTTTATCAGCAAGTTGTCGACGAAGTCGCTGCCAGCATTGCTGACAGTGCTTCTTAACCATTCAAATTTCAGCTTGGAGCTATCAAACTTGGCCAGTTCACGGTCAATTTCCTGCCAGAGTTCCTGGTTGGCCACTGGTTTTCCGTTGGCTGTCTTCCAGTCCCGCTTTTTCCAGCTCTTCATCCAGGCTGGGCCTTGATCCGTGTCGCTGACCGACTTGATAACGTACTGGGAGTTCAAGACAAACAGCAAAGGCTGCTGGGTCAGACCCAGCTGTTCCAGCTTCTTCAAGCTTTCCAGAAAAGCCGTCATTTCCATTTCGTTGTTGGTAGCGCCCAAACGGCCGGCACTATCAGCCAGCTGCTGGCCATCATGCTCGATCATGTAGGCCCAAGCAGCCTTATCGCTATCTTGGACATGGCCGCCTTTTCTCAAGCCCGTGCTGCGGCAGGCGCCACCGGTATAAATAACGGCGGAATAATCATTCTTATCGTATTCTGGCTCCTGCTTAGCCTCTTTTTGCAGATCAGCCGGATCCAGCTTCAAGTAGTTCAAGGCCTCCGCCTCGCGGCTGAAGGACTTGTATTCAGCTCCCGGGAAGCCGTTTACCTGTTTTTCAGCTTCCGGCCAACTGTAATAGATGCCAGGTTGACGGCCTTTTCTGACGGCATAAGTTTTTTGCGATTTTTCTTCTTGCTGAGTGTCAATATCCACAACTTGGTCTGCGGCTTCCAGCTCCTGATCATTCTTGATCTCTGCCTTGTAACGGTGCAGCCCCGGCAAGCGGCTGGAGAAAAGATTGATGATGCTTACCAGGTCATCCAGCAGTTCTTGGCTTGGGCTGGTCGCAGGGTTATTGATGACCATGATTTCACTTCCATGGCGTTTGCAGAAATTGGCAAACCAGTCAAAGCCTAAGCGAACGAAGCGATCTTTATGGGTCACGTAGATCTTGTTGACCTCGCGGTCTTCAACTTTCTGCAAGAGCTGGTTCCATTCCGGACGGTTAAAATTCAGACCGCTGCCAGTGTCTGACATACTTTCGCCCACAGTAATGCCGTTGGCGTTACAGTAGTCCAGCAAAAAATTCTCCTGCTTGGCCAAATCATCGCTTGCCCAAGCAGCCGACACGCGGGCATAGATCACGTTTATTCTGCCGTCACTATTAGCAGCGCCAAGATACTCGTTAAGCTGCTCTTGCGTATAGTAGCGCCGATTTGTGGCACTTCTTTCAGCCTTAAGCTTGCCTTCGCGGTCCCACCTTTGCAAGGTAGCAACAGAGACGTCAAGGATTTCAGCAGCTTCGCCTACTTTGTATTTCTTCACGATAAAAGGCCCCTTCACATTGTTTGCTACTAGTATAACATGACTTGCATACTTGCTGTTAGCAGTTACACATAATAATGGATATGAATGGCTGCCACTGATTGCAATTAACTTCTAGGCCGCGACTTTTTCAAGGTGCAAAGAAAAAAGCATCCTTCTTCGCAGAATGATCCGCGCGAGAGGGATGCTGTCGATGAAAAAAGAAAATTGTTACATCTCGTCCATCTGTTCATTAACAAGGGCGTCAGCCAGGTTGTTGCCATCGCTATCAGCATGGCCAGGGACGTGCTTCAAAGTCAAATCTGAGAACTTAGAAATTTCCTTGTCAATTTCCTTCCACAAGTCCTGGTTGGCAACTGCTTTCCCATTGGAATTTCTCCAGCCCCGTTTTTTCCATCCTTTGATCCAAGCAGTCCCATTGGCAGAGTCACTGAGGGCTTTGCGAACATAGTCTGAATCTAAGGAAAGCAGCAGCTTCTTCTGGCTAAGTCCCATGTCTTCAAGAGCCTTCAAGCTTTCAAGAACAGCTGTCATTTCCATCTGGTTGTTAGTAGCTCCGACTTTGCCGCCAGTAGCGGTCATGGCATGTCCATCATGCAAGATCACGTATGCCCATGCTGCCTTGTCAGTTGGCAAAACGTGTTCACCTGCATTGTTGCCGTTGTTGCGGCAGCCACCGTCGGTAAAAATCCAGGCATCGTATTCGGATTCAAGTTGTTCTGCTTCAAGCTCGTCGATGATACTATTTTTTTCTTGCTTAAACATAATATTTCCTCCATTAGTCATAAAAAATTACTTTTTATCCTTGAAACACTTCTGCTTCAATTGACAAGTTTATTGTACATTCCTGCATACGTTATGTCAATGCTTTAAATATATTTCTTGATATTTTCTAAATCAAAAATATCGCCGCTTTAGAACGCAAAAAAACGTGCCAAACAAATTCTGCTTGTTTAGCACGTTTTTTAGATGTATTTGTTCTCCAGCCAAGGAGATAGCTTTGCAGCTAAAAGTCATCGCTAAGCCGTCAGCATGATGACGATGACTGGACTGACGCAAAGCAGATAGCCAATGGCAAAAAGGATCAAGTGCTTGCGCTCTTTGTGAACCGCCACAAATTCACGGATCAAGGCACTTGGGTAATAGTAAGGCGCGACGCGGGAGCCGATCCCGACAGCCTTAAGCTGTGCTCTTTTAGCGTAGCGCATAGCCCGGTAAATGTGGTAGTTGCTGGTCACCAATGCCGTATACTTGCGGCCGGGTCTTTTTTCAATCAAGTCTTTGGAAAAAGTCACGTTCTCCATGGTTGTCTTGGATTTGTCCTCCAGCAAGATCTTGTCTTCAGGGATGCCTTGAGATACAAGATACTTGCGCATTGCTTCCGCTTCGCTGCACACCTCATCGCTGCCCTGCCCGCCCGAAGGTACCAGGTAAGGCGAGGTCGGATCCTTTCGGTAGATTTCAATGGCTTTGTCGCAGCGGTCGGCCAGCAGTTTAGTCACGGTGCCATCTTTCTTAATGCCTGCCCCGTGAATTATCACGTAATCGAAATCCCGGCGGTGCGGAATAATCTGCAAAAAGAGACAATAAAGCAAGAAAGACACGAAGGTGACCGAGAGGTAGCCGGTCGAAAGCCCGTAGAAGGCAAAAAATTGCGAATACGGCACCAGAGCCTTCATGTTAATTCCAACTTCTGGAGCAACCAAGATGCTGAAAAGCCAGAGAAAAAGTGACAGCTCACCGGCAATTAAAACTAGGCCTAGTAAAAAGGACAAAAGATTGCCTAGTGACCGCCCCTCCCGCTTGATCATGTACAAGCCGTTGACAAACAAGAAAAAGGGCAAGATCAAGAAAGCCAGGGCAACCAAGATCGTCGTAATTAGGACCAAAACGCCGCTGACTTCTGAGCTGAAAAGCGAATAGATGAAACCCAGAACCGACATGCCGGTCAAAAGAAGCAAGACGACATTTCGATACCTGCTCCGGTCCCGGTACATCGAATACGCGAAAAGGCCGCACCAAAAGACTGTCGGCAGAATTTTCGATATAATATCCCTCATTATTCCCACTCCAAATCAATAGATTTTTGTCTATTAATCATAACATCTAATTTAACAATGTCCTAGCAGCTTTTTTATGCAAAAATAAACGGCTCTGAATTTTGAGTTCAGAACCGTTTTTGTGATTATTCATGTTTGCCGCGCAAGATGTTCAACCCTGCCAAAAGCGTGATGACAGCCAAAGCAACCATCCCCCATTGTGCACGGTCAATCGTTGCCTGCGGACTGGCCGCCCCGGCAACAAGAGCGGAAATAATTGCCAGGCCAACCGCACCGCCGATTTGGTGGAAGGTGTTGACGGCGCCAGATGCGGCCCCAGCAATGTCGCCTCTGGTTCCGGCGACCCCGGCTACCGTCAGCGGGCTCATGATCAAGCCTTGGCCCAAGCCA
>NZ_BOCG01000171.1 GCF_016587775.1 Lactobacillus nasalidis
CAAACGGCGCCGGCAACCGTGACAACAATGCAAACCAAGGCGGGCAAAACCCGGGCCGCGGCGGCAGCGGCAACAACGCCGGCGGCGGCCAGTCCCTGCTCGACCAGTTCGGCACCGACCTGACGGCTCTGGCCAAGAAGGGCAAGATCGACCCGGTGATCGGCCGCGACCGCGAAATCGCGCGGGTGATCGAAATCCTCAACCGGCGCACCAAGAACAACCCGGTGCTGATCGGTGAGGCCGGGGTCGGCAAGACGGCCGTCGTTGAAGGCCTGGCCCAAGACATCGTCGACGGGTCCGTTCCGGCCAAGCTGCAAAACAAGCGCATCATCTCTTTGAACATGGTTTCCCTGGTGCAGGGCACCGGCATCCGCGGCCAGTTTGAACAGAGAATGCAGCAGCTGGTCAAGGAGCTGCAGAGCCAGCCGGACATCATCCTCTTTATCGACGAAATCCATGAAATCGTCGGCGCCGGCAACGCTGAAGGCGGCATGGACGCCGGCAATATCATCAAGCCGGCCCTGGCCAGAGGCGAACTGCAGCTGGTTGGCGCCACGACGATCAAGGAATTCCGGGAAATCGAAAAGGACTCTGCCCTGGCCCGGCGCTTCCAGCCAGTTGAAGTCAAGGAACCAAGCATTGACGAAACCATCAAGATCCTGAAGGGCATCCAGAAGCGCTACGAGGACTACCACCACGTGCACTACACCGACGACGCCATTGAAGCCGCCGTCAAGCTGTCAGCTCGCTACATCCAGGACCGCTTCCTGCCGGACAAGGCCATCGACTTGATGGACGAGGCCGGGTCAAGAATGAACCTGACTATTCCTTATATTGACAAGGAAAAGATCCAAGAACGGATCGACGCGGCTGAAAAGCTCAAGCAGGACGCCCTGAAGAACGAAGACTACGAAAAGGCTGCCTACTACCGCGACCAGATTGAAAAGTACGAAAAGCTGAAGGACCAGAACGTCGACCCTGACAAGACCCCGACCATCACGGCCAAGGTCATGGACAAGATCGTTGAAGAAAAGACCAACATCCCTGTCGGCGACATCCAGGCCCAAGAAGAAAACCAGCTGGCCAACCTGGCCAGCGACTTGAAGGCCAAGGTCATCGGCCAGGACGAGGCTGTCGACAAGGTGGCCCGGGCCATCAGAAGAAACCGGATCGGCTTCAACAAGTCCGGCCGGCCAATCGGCTCCTTCCTCTTCGTCGGCCCGACCGGGGTCGGCAAGACCGAGCTGGCCAAGCAGCTGGCCTTGAAGATGTTCGGCAGCGAAGACGCCATGATCCGCTTT
>NZ_BOCG01000172.1 GCF_016587775.1 Lactobacillus nasalidis
CTTCCTGACATTGACCTGCCGCTGGCGCCAGTAGTCCTGCCCGCACTGCCGGCAGCGGTAGTGCCAGCGGCTTCTTTTGCTCTCCTCCAGTCTTGGCGCATAGCGGCTGCCGCCAACCTTTTTAAGGAGTAACTTGAAGTCCCGGTCTTTGTGCTGGTAGCCTAAACCGGCCAGGTGGAGGTGGTAGTGGACCAGTTCATGCTTGATGATGCCTGGCAGATAATGAAGGTTTTCTTCCTTAAGAAAGAGGGGGTTGAATTCCAGGTGATGGTCGGATAATTGGTAGCGGCCGCCAGTAGTCTTCAGGCGGCGGTTGATTTTGGCTTGATGGAGAAAGGGCCGGCCAAAGGATTCAAGGGAGATCGTTTCGACCAGCTGCTGCAGTTCTTGTTCATTAATCATGGTGAATATTGTAGCTGGTCAGGCCAGAAAAAGCCAACTTTTACTCTTCTGGAAGCAAGATCCCGTCTTTCATTCTTAAGCGGCGGTCATATACCAGGCCGGGGATTTCATCATGGCTGGCCACGATAACGGTCTTGTTTTCGCTGCGCAAGTCTTTCAAGAGGTTGACGAACTGGTCGACCCCTTCCTTGTCGATCCCCCGGGTTGGTTCATCCAGCAGGATGATGTTCTGGTCTTCCATCACGGCCTGGGTGATCCCCAGCTTCTGCCGCATCCCGACTGAGTAGTTGCCAACGGCTTGCGGGTTGTCCGGGTCCAGGTCAAAGGCCTTGAGCAGGTCCCGGGTCTTTTCGGGCTGGAAGCGGTGGTTGAAGTGACCCAAAAAGGTCAAGTTGTCCCAGGCAGTTTCATATTCGATAAAGCCAGGTCTTCTCCAGCCAGTAATGGTAAAGAATGGGTACTGTGCTGGCAAAAACGATAATAAAGAAAGGATATTTGATCTTGATGCAGAACAAGATCAGCATAAAGCAGGCAATGAACAGCAGGTAATGCATCAAGAGCAAGAGGGTCCCCTTCCAGGCCGGGCCATAACGGAAGCAGGGATTCTTGCCAAAGAAATAGGGCACGATGGAGAAAACAAGATAGATGGCCAAATCTAAGAAAAGGAGCTGGGCCAGTCGTTGGTCAAAGTAATCCTTTTTGCCGCGGGGAGCCAGAAGCGGCCGGACTGAGCGGAAAGAAAGGATTTGGATGGCCGCCATGACGGTTAGACCAGGCTGGATGTATAAGCTGATCAAGTTGGCATTCAAATAAAACACTGGCATCTCGCCTTCCCCACCGATCATCGCAAACTGCAAGCCGCACCACAGGCTGACAGGGTTATGGCAATTAGGCGCTGATAACGCGTTTTTAGCATAATTTAGCCTCTCTCTACATTCTTCATATACCAAATTCTTAGCAGGACGACGGTCAGCGTAATATAGAAAACTGCAGTCGTCGCGTAATTTAGGTAATAGATTGCTGGGGATGGATTTTGTTTTGTACCGTAGCATTCTCTATAGGATTCATAATATAAAAAGCATCTCAGCCGACTTAACTGCTGCAAAAAATGTGTGCAATGTAGCCAAATAGTAATTTTTGACTACGTATGTCCAAAGACATGGATACAGACATTTTTCTTATTGCCGTCATCACAGGTATTCCGATATCCCAACAAGGGGGTAACCGCATTGACCAGCGCAGGCACCGAAGCACCACTCTTGCAACT
>NZ_BOCG01000173.1 GCF_016587775.1 Lactobacillus nasalidis
TATTTGAGACGCAGGCAAATGCATTATCAACACCTGGGTCAATACCGATATAGCGGCAGTTGTCTGGCAGATATGGCTTCTGGCTTGCAGCTGGAGTGTAGGCTACTGTGAGTTTATAACCATTTGACAGTGGCTTAATTGCGATGCGATTGACCTTTTTTAAGCCATCTGCAAGCTTGATGCTAAGCTCCAAAGAATGAATAATCAGATACCGTGCTACGACATCTTTGCCATCAGCACTTTTCACTTCTTTGACCCTCGCGTTTTGTGGTGTCACGTAAAAGGTATGACGTCTGCTTTTCTTCAAGTAACGTGGAATTCTCGGCCTGCCGGTAAATTTCTGTGGTGCTATTTTGTAAGATTGCAAGGCACAGAACCAGGCCTTCCAAACC
>NZ_BOCG01000174.1 GCF_016587775.1 Lactobacillus nasalidis
GGACGATGGGCCTTGCGCCATTTAGCGGACCGTTTTATGCCTACACCAACACGCCAGGCAACCTGGGCGCGATCGGCGGCTTGAAGATCAACGCGCAATGCAACGTGATTGACAACTTCGGGCAGCCGATTCCAGGCCTGTACGCGGCCGGGATGAATGCCGGCGGCTGGCTGGGTTCATACTACCCAGGCTCAGGCACGGCCGTATCTGGAGCCATCCACCAAGGACGCAGAGCGGCTAAGTCGATTCTGGGCTTAAGCTAAAAATTTATCAGAAACAGAAAATGCATCCCTAGTATGAAAGCTCATACTTAGGGATGCATTTTTTAGCTTAGTCAATTCCCAGCCATTTTCTGTGAATTCAATCAGCTTGTGCTCAAAGTTTTCCCGCTCTTCAACCGGGACTGCCAACATCGCCGCGTTGTTTTGCACAAAAACATGATTGGCTACCAGCTGCGCGGTCCGCTTGGTGCCGCCGCTGAGCCATTGCTCTCTGGCAATATGGTCAAACAAATAGAAGCCTTGTTTGATGGGATGCTCGATTTTCTTTGCCTGCCGCAAGACTTTTTCAATCTCGTCAAGCTTAGGCATCTCCGGCCGGTAATCCGTTCCCGGAATCTTTACCGGACCGCTTCTGATTTCACCTGGCTTTTCATACAAGCCTGCTTCCCCGATAATTCGGTTGTATTTTTTACCAGACCCAGATTATACCGCTTTTTATGCCCTAAACAAAAAACAGGGCACTAGCGGAAAAGCCAGCACCCTGTCGGCAGACATACTCATATATGTCTAAATGACGCGTTATTGAAAATGTGAAAATATATCTTAAAAGCTATTATTAGATAGCCAACGCACCGTCAACCTTGAAAATTGACCCAGTTACGTAGTCTGCCTGGTCGGAAGCCAGGTAAGCGGCCATGTTGGCAATGTCTTCCGGCTTGCCCATCCGCTTGACAGGAATGCCGTCGATAATGCTCTTCATGTGCGCTTCTGATTGTTCCGGCGTCAGTCCCGGCACGTTCCAAATGTTGGATTCAACCGCACCTGGAGCGATCGCGTTCACGCGCACGCCGTCTTCAGCCAGTTCAACAGCCCAAACCTTGGTGAAGTTTTCAATGGCTGCCTTGGCGCCAGTGTACATTGACAGGTTGACTGACGGGTGGGTAGCACCGATGCTGGACAGGTTGATGATGTTGCCCTTTGATTCCAAAAGCAGTGGCAAAGACTGAATGGTCATGTCAACCACTGCCTTGACATCAAGGTCAAATGCCCGGTTGTAGTCTTCCAGCTTCATTTCCTTGATGTTTTGAACTGGGCACCAGCCAGCGCAGTTTACCAAAATGTCCAGCCGGCCAAAGTGGTCCTTGGCGTAGGCGACAGTCTTGGCTACGTCATCAGTGTTGGTCATGTCCGCTACGACATAATGAATCTTGTCGCTAGCGGCAGCAGCTTCCTTCAAAGTTGCTTCATGCCGGCCGGTAATGACGACATCAACGCCTTCAGCCGCAAATCTTTCGGCAATTCCTCTGCCAATGCCGGAGCTGCCCCCGGTAACAATCGCTGCTTGACCCTTTAATTCATTGTACATGTTCTTTATTACCTCGAATTCTGCAACGTCAGCAAGGCGCCTTGCTCTAACCTTCTTGTCAAACATGCATGATTTTCTTTCTGCCCTTAATATACAAAAAAGAGACTTCCCGCAGAAGTCTCCCTTTGGAAAATGGCTTATACCTTTGAGTATAAACTAGTGAACTGATTTCAAGGCTGAGATCAGCTGGCTGACCTTTAAGTCCGGGCGTTTGGCATACAAGAGCCCGTAGGGCATCGTGAACTTCCAGTCTACTGGCAAAGTCTTCAGCAAGGGGTGTACCTGTTTCCAGCGCTCAACGGTTACCAGCAGCCGGCCGCTGTTGGCGCATTCGTTGAAAACGTCAATGCTGTATAACGGAAAATCGACAATCTTGATTTCGGGCTTCTCCCTTGTCAGCCAGTCCCGCAAACTGTCCATGCTCCGCATGCTTCCCGGAGCAATCATCATCAGCTCCCGCCCCTCTAAATCCGCTGTCGTCAGCGCCTTTTTCCGGCTCAGCGGGTCGTTTACCGACGCAGCCACGCACAAGGGTTCTTTTGACAATTCAATTGCGCTGCATTCCCGGTAGCTCAGCAGTTCATCGTCAAACAGCCCGGCCACGACATCGATGTTTTCCCCCAAGTGCTTGAGGATCATCCGCGCGTTCTCCGGCGTGTTTTCAAAAGGCACCATCTTGAACTTCAAGCCTGGCATGATCTTGGACAATTTCGGCCACAACTCGATCAGCACCTCCGCTGAAGTCACCGGTGAGGTGCCAATGCGGATGACCTTTGAGGCGCTGTCCATGGCGGCAACGGCCCGGGAAGCCACTTCATTGCTCATCCTGATCAAAGCCGGGGCGTCTCTTTTTAAAGACTCCCCTGCCTTGGTCAGCCGTAATCCCCGGTGCGTCCGCTCAAACAAGGCCACCCCCAGTCTGGCCTCCAGCAGGTCAATCTGCTTGATGACGGCAGACGGCGTGATATAGTTGGCCTCAGCCGCCTTGGAGAAGCTTCCGAGCTCAGCTGCCTGCAAAAAAATATCGAGATGCGGAT
>NZ_BOCG01000175.1 GCF_016587775.1 Lactobacillus nasalidis
ACGGTCGACTTCTTTGAAAACGAAGGCTTCGTGAAGTTCGACGCTCCGCTTTTGATGCACTCGGCTCCAGAAGGGACGACCGAACTCTTCCACATCGACTACTTCGACCACGATGCCTACCTGTCACAGTCAGGCCAGCTTTACGGTGAAGTCGGGGCAGAAGCTTTCGGCAAGATCTTTACCTTCGGCCCGACCTTCCGGGCTGAAGCCTCCAAGACCCGCCGGCACCTGACTGAATTCTGGATGATGGAACCGGAAATGGCCTGGATGCACCAGGATGAATCCCTGGATTTGCAGGAACGCTTCCTGTCCTACGTGGTTGGCCAGGTACTGGAACACTGCGAATACGAACTGAGCATCTTGGGCCGGGATCTGGACAAGCTGCGTCCGGCCGCTGAAGGCAACTA
>NZ_BOCG01000176.1 GCF_016587775.1 Lactobacillus nasalidis
AAAAAGCAAGTCAAAAATGGAGAAGCTGCTTGCGAAAGCAAGAATTACTTGAAGACGAAAGCCAAGCTTCAAGCATGCTATCGCAAGGCAGGTAATATCCAAAATGACTTGATGCAGAAGTTTACGACTAAACTGGTTAATGACTACGACAAGATCGTGATCGAAAATCTGTCAGTTAAGGGCATGCTGATGAGCCACGTAGCTTCAAAGGGTGTTCACCGGTCGATGTTTGGCAAATTTAAGCAGATCTTGACCTACAAGTGCGATTGGTACGGTAAGGAACTTATTCTGGCAAATAAGCTGTATCCATCTACTCAGCGTTGTGCGGCTTGTGGTAATGTCAAAAAAGGTGATGACAAGATCACTCTTTACGGAAACAAGAAACATGGTACTAAACACAATGAGTACGTCTGCTATAACGAAAAATGCCCGAACTATGGCATAGTCGTAGATCGGGACAAGAATGCGATGCTTAGCCTTCTAGCGCTGGTTGAGCATCCAGAATTAAATCA
>NZ_BOCG01000177.1 GCF_016587775.1 Lactobacillus nasalidis
GTTCCAAAAGATCAATGGCGTGGCTTCAAGCTGAGCGAAAAGCCTTTGTCAGATGAATTTGGCGTTGTCAGCTACTTCAAAGAAAATGGCCGTTATTACGTTGCCATCCCGTATAAGATCAAGGCTGAGGATGTTAAGCTGCCAGACAAAACAGGCAAAGCTACCGCGGTTGACGTCAATGTTGGTCACTTTGATTATACGGGTGGCCGGGTGAACGTACTGCCTAAGAAGCTTGATAGAATTTATAAAAAAATCAAGCACTATCAAAGGCAGCTAGCTAAAAAGCAAGTCAAAAATGGAGAAGCTGCTTGCGAAAGCAAGAATTACTTGAAGACGAAAGCCAAGCTTCAAGCATGCTATCGCAAGGCAGGTAATATCCAAAATGACTTGATGCAGAAGTTTACGACTAAACTGGTTAATGACTACGACAAGATCGTGATCGAAAATCTGTCAGTTAAGGGCATGCTGATGAGCCACGTAGC
>NZ_BOCG01000178.1 GCF_016587775.1 Lactobacillus nasalidis
GGCATCTTTCAGTTCCAGCCCCAGCAGCCGCCCGCCAGCCCGCAGCTTGCCGAAAGCACCAAAGTTGGCGCAGACCAGGCTGCCGACATGGTAGTTTTGCCCTTGAAAGGCCACGAGCCTGGAGGAAGAGCCAATGCCGCCCTTAAAGCCCAAGCAGCGCATCCCCGTCCCGGCCCCAACATTGCCCTCAGCCAATTCGGGGCCGCTTTCAGCCAGCTTCAAGGCTTCCAGGGCAGCATCTTCACTGACGGCCAGGGCGCGGATGTCGTTTAAGTCGCCGTCGTTGCATTCCATCACGACCGGGTTGACCGTGCCGGTCGTCAGGCCGATTTCGGGATTGCTGGCCAGCATGTACCTGGTCAGCGCCGTCCAGCAGCTGCCAACCGCCAGGGTATTCGTCATCAGAATCGGCGTTTCCAGGCTGCCCAGCTCGTTGACCTGGACCAGGCCGGTCGTCTTGCCGAAGCCGTTGATGACCTGGCCGCTGGCCAGCATTTTTTCCTTAAAAATGTTTTCCCCGGGAATGATGGCCGTGACGCCAGTGTTGATCCCGCCGGTGCGCAGCGTCACCTGCCCCACTTTAACCCCCGGCACGTCGGTCAGATTGTTCTTGCTGGCTGGCTGATAGGCCCGGGGCAAAAACAGTTCTCCTTTCAAGCCCATTTTCCACCTCAGATTTCCGTCATGAACATTTTCGCGGTCAAGAGCTCCTTGATGCTTTTGGCCCGGTAGCGGACGATCCGCTCCCCGCTTCTCTCAGCCCCTGGATAAAAGGACGCGGCCCGGGCCCGGCCGGCTGAGGAGAAACAGAATTCCAGCAGATATTCGTCTTTTAAAAGCGGCAGCGGGCCGGGAGCAGCCAGGGCCTGCTTGATGCCGGTCTTGATGGCGCTGGCCACTTCCTGGGGGCTCTTGTTGACGGTCGCGCTGCCCACGCCCCGTTTGGTCGCGCAGGTCACGATGCCGGGACAGAACTCTTCTGCCCGCCGGCAGATGCCGGCATCCCCGGACATAAACAGGGACGGCACTCCGTACTGGGCCGCGCAGAGGCTGTTGAAAGCAAATTCGGAGGCCAGCTCGCCGTTCAGCTTGACCCAGGAATACCAGCCATGCTCGACCGTATGGTCCAGCGGCGTTTCACTGGAGCCGGCCGGGGAGTGGCAGCCAATCTGGATTGCCCCGGCATAATCAGCCGAGATCCCGGCCATCATTTCTTCCGGCGAGGAATCCCAGCCCTGAATCAGTTCAGTAGCTGCCGGCAACAGTGCCGGATCCAAGTTGATCCCGTCTTCATGCCCGTCTTTGACGGTCACGGCATAGCCGGCTGCCTGGCAGGCCTCGACCGCGGCCACGGTTTCCCGGGTCATTTCGGCAAGGGCCTGCTCGTAGCCCTTCTGCCCGTAGTGAGTCTGCTCCCAGCTGGTCACGCCGGCGCAGCCTTCCATGTCGCAGGAAATATAGATCTTTTTCTCCATCTTAGCATGCCCCCTTGCTAGTTCTTTTCGCTTTTTCTGCTTGTTAATATTTTACCATCAAAAAAACTGCCGACACTTAAACAATCTGTTAAGTATCAGCAGTTTTTAATGCTTAACGGTGCATAAAGGCCAGGGCGATTTCGTTGATCCCGAAGATCAGCAGGTAGATCGCGATCAGATAGATCGTGCTCATCCCCGCGATGACCGGTCTCAGCAGCAGCATTACCCCCACAACCAGGCCCAAGATGTTCAAGAGCAGGTTGAAGAAGAAATACCAGCCGGTTTCAAAGAAACGCAGGTGCCAGGCAAAGATGACCCCGATCAAGGAGTCGATGATAAACCACAAGGCCACCACGAAGGCGATCGTGTATGCCCCGATCTGATTGTTCCACAAGAAGAAGATACCAATCAGAATGTCGAAGATCCCCGATAAAAGAGTGGTCCAGGACGGACCGAAGATCCCCCGGAAGCCGGCATACATGGAGATCCAAGCGATCCCCTGCATGATCGACAGAACGGCCAAAATAATGACCAGGCCCCGCAGCCCCTTGCCAGGATTGGCAAAGAGAAAAATGCTCAAAATAACGGAGACAACCCCCGCGATAAACACGCCCCAGTCAAAGCCGCGTTTTTCGTTAAAGCCGGAATCAAACATAATAATCATCCTTTCACACAGATGCAAAAAATCCGATAATTACTTTGGCTTCCGCTTTCATTTTACAATATTTTGCTAAAAAGTTTTAGAGGCGATTAGGATTCTTTTTCGTTATTTGCAAGGGCCTTTTCAGTCAGCGCCCGGTCCCGGTCCAAAACCGGCTTGAGGTACTTGCCGGTCCAGGATTCTTCACAGGCCGCGATTTCTTCTGGCGTCCCCGTGCAGACCACCTGGCCGCCCCGCTCGCCGCCGTTTGGTCCCAGATCGATCAGCCAGTCGGCCGTCTTGATCACGTCCAGGTTGTGCTCGATGATCAAGACCGTGTTGCCCTGGTCAACCAGCCGCTGCAGGACTTCCAGCAGGCGCTTGATGTCGTCGGTGTGCAAACCGGTCGTCGGTTCGTCCAGGATATAGAAGTTCTTGCCCGTCGACAATTTCTGCAGTTCGCTGGCCAGCTTCATCCGCTGGGCTTCCCCGCCCGACAGGGTCGTGGCCGGCTGGCCCAGCTTGACATAGCCCAGGCCCACGTCGACAATGGTCTGCAGCTTGCGGTGAATCTTCGGGATGTTGACGAAGAAGTCGCAGGCTTCGCTGATGGTCATGTCCAAAACCTGGGCAATGTTCTTTTCCCGGTAGGTTACTTCCAGGGTTTCGGAATTGTAGCGCTGGCCGTGGCAGACTTCGCAGGGAACGTAGACGTCCGGCAGGAAGTTCATCTCGATCTTGAGGATCCCGTCGCCGTGGCAGGTCTCGCAGCGCCCGCCCTTGACGTTGAAGGAGAAGCGGGCCTTGGTGTAGCCGCGCATTTTGGCTTCGTTGGTCTGGGCAAACAGGGTCCGGATATCGTCAAAGACGCTGGTGTAGGTGGCCGGGTTGCTGCGCGGCGTCCGGCCGATCGGACTCTGGTCGATATCGATCACTTTTTCGATGTTCTTCCAGCCAGTCAGCTTGTCGTGTTTGCCTGGTTTGGCCGAGTTGCGGTTGATCTTCTGTGCCAGGGCCCGCTTCAGGATCTGGTTGACCAGGGTCGACTTGCCCGAACCGGACACCCCGGTCACGACGACAAATTCCCCAAGTGGGAAATCAACGCTGATGTTCTTCAGGTTGTTTTCCGCTGCCCCGGTCAGGCGCAGCTTTTTGCCATTGCCCTTGCGGCGCTTCAAAGGCACGGGAATGAACTTTTCCCCGCGCAGGTACTGGCCGGTTAAAGACTTCGGATTGGCCATCACTTCTTCCGGCGTCCCGGCGGCCATGACTTCCCCGCCCAGGCTGCCGGCTCCTGGTCCCATGTCGATCAGATAGTCGGCTGCCCGCATGGTTTCATCGTCGTGCTCAACGACGATCAAGGAGTT
>NZ_BOCG01000179.1 GCF_016587775.1 Lactobacillus nasalidis
GCCGTTACCTCACCAACTAGCTAATGCGCCGCGGGCTCATCCTAAAGTGACAGCTTGCGCCGCCTTTCAAACTTGAGTCATGCGACTCATGTTGTTATCCGGTATTAGCACCTGTTTCCAAGTGGTATCCCAGTCTTTAGGGCAGATTGCCCACGTGTTACTCACCCATCCGCCGCTAGCGTCCAACAAATCACCCCGAAGGGGTCTTTGAATTCAGCTCGCTCGACTTGCATGTATTAGGCACGCCGCCAGCGTTCGTCCTGAGCCAGGATCAAACTCTCAATTTAAAAATTGAGCCTTTTTAATCTGCTCCAGATTATTTGCTTGCGAATTGACTTCGCTTATTTGATTGGATCAAACTTCGTTTGACCCGCACACTGCGAAACTTTGTTCAGTTTTCAAAGTACCAACTTGCGTCTTTATGACGCAACGTTTCATATTTTACTCGCTTGTCGACTTATTGTCAACAAGTTTTCGATATTTTCTTTTTCGTGTCTCCGGCGAATTCCTTCTTCGCCGCGACAACAAATATTAGTATACTCGTTATTTTTGAAAGGTCAAATCGACCTTTTCATCCGGTTTATGCTGGGTACAGCCGGCAGAGTTGTAACATCTGCATCCCTTCTCCATCTTGCTTTCATTCCGCTTTCTCCCAGTCATTTTTTGCTTGCTTATGTTTTCGTTCGCTTTTTGCCCTTTTTTGCCTCTAAATTTTGGCCAATTTTTTCTAATTTGATATTTTTTGCCAAGAAAGCCCTTTCTATCCTGGCTTTTTTCTGCTAAACTGAAATACAAGTTGAATATTTCCGCACTGGGGGAGTCCATGTTCTGGACTGAGACACGCGCATTGACGCGTAAACCCTTTGAACCTGTTAAGTCGATGCTTGCGAAGGAAAGTGCTTTTCTTTTTTATTTGATTGGAAATTAATCCATCCGTGAGCTCTTTGACGAGTTCACGGATTTTTTGTTTCGACCAAGCAAAGGAGGAATTTTAGATGAGTTTACTGACCCAGCTGCGCCAGCAGAATCCCGTCGTCTTGACCGTTGCCAACATGGTGACGCCCGCTGACGTGGCCAACGGCTTAAATGTTTTAGGCGCATCGCCAATCATGTCCAAGGCGGTTGAAGAAGCTGAAGACATGGTGAAACTGGCCCAAGCCGTGACCATCAACTTGGGAACCGTGGATGCCGGCCAAAGAAAAGAAATGCTGGCCGTGCTGGACGCGGCAGAAAAGTATCATGTACCGGCCGTTTTTGACCCGGTTGCCTGCGCGGCCAGCCGCTACCGGCAAGAGACCGCCGCTGAGCTGCTGAACACGTACCGCTTCGCCTGCATCAGAGGCAATGCCGGCGAAATTGCCGCCCTGGCCGGGTGCGATTGGCAAAGCCGCGGCATAGATGCCGGCTCCGGCACTGGCGACCTGACCGCGATCGCCAAAAAGTGCGCGGCCAAATACCAGACCGTCGTGGCAATGACCGGTGAAAGTGACATCATCACTGACGGCCAAGAGCTGGTCGAAATTCCTTTCGGCTCTCCACTTTTTGCCGTCCACGTCGGTACCGGCGACATGTTCTCCAGCATCATCGCGGCCTTTGTCGCTTTAGGGGGAAGTCCTTTAGATGCTGCTGCCAGTGCCTGTGAAGTCTTTGCCCTTTGCGGGCAGATCGCGGCCAAAGAAGCCCAAACGCCCAGCCGTTGGTACGAGCTTTTTTTAGACAAGCTTTACCAAGCCAGCGACGATTTGCTTGCCAGCTGGAAAAAAGAACTACAGAAAGAAGAAGAAAGATGATTAACGAATTTCCACAGGCCCTGTCCATTGCCGGTTCCGATTCAGGCGGCGGCGCGGGCATGCAGGCCGATTTAAAAACCATGCAGATGCGCCACGTCTTTGCCACTACTGTTTTAGTAGCCATTACCGCCCAAAATACCCTGGGCGTCCAAGACTCGCTGGCTCTGCCGCCAAAAATCATCAGCGAACAGTTTGCTTCTTTAAACGCCGACTTGAAGATCCGGGCCTGCAAAACCGGCATGCTGGCTGACAGCGAAACGGTTGAAACTGTCGTGCAAAACCTTAAGCAATACGACTTCGGTCCCCTGGTAGTTGACCCGGTCATGGTCGCCAAGGGCGGCGCCCGCCTTTTGACCGATGACGCCGTTAAAGCGGTCAAAGACCAGCTCATCCCCTTAGCTGACCTGGTAACGCCGAATTTGCCGGAAGCCCAGGTCTTGACCGACTTGGAAATCACCAGCACCAGCGGTATGGAAGCCGCGGCCAAAAAGCTGCAGGCCATGGGAGCCAAAAACGTCCTCCTCAAAGGCGGCCACTTCAATGACGCCAAAGCCGCCCGCGACTTCGTCCTCCTTGAAGACGGGACGAGTTTCTGGATGAGCTCCCCCCGCATCGCCACCAAGCGCACCCATGGCACTGGCGACACGATCTCAGCCTGCATCACGGCGGAACTGGCCAAGGGCGTGGCAATGGAAAACGCCATCCGGACCGGCAAAGCCTACGTCGAAGCCACGATCCGCGACACCATCCAAGTCGGCCACGGGCATGGTCCCTTGAACCACTGGGCGGTTTAGGAGGAAAAATGCAATTCAAAGAAGAAATGCTGCACTGCTACCTGGTTGGCGGCAGTCAAGACACCGGCCATGATCCGGAGAAATTTTTGGCGGCCGTTTCCCTGGCAATGGACAGCGGCATCACGGCCTTTCAATACCGGGAAAAAGGCACCAGCCGCCTATCCCTTGACCAGCGCGTCCAGCTTGGCCGCAAGCTCCGGCAGCTGGCTGACCAGCACTCCATTCCCTTGATCGTGGACGATGACTTGGAGCTGGCCAAGACGATCAGGGCTGATGGCCTGCACGTCGGGCAAAAGGACCAGCAGATCGAGCGGGTTCTGGCTGAGGCCGGCGAGCTGTTTGTCGGCTACTCCTGCAACCAGCCAGAGCAAATCGCCCACGCCAACCGCTTGCCGGTTGCCTACGTTGGCAGCGGGCCAATTTTTCCAACTAATTCCAAAAACGATGCTGATCCGGCCATCGGCCTTGACGCACTGAGTGCCTTAGTCAAGCAGAGCGTCCACCCGGGCGTGGCCATCGGCGGCATCAGTGAAGACAACATGACCCAAACTGTCCAAACCGGAGCCGCCGGCTTGTCAATGATTTCCATGATCCTGCAGAGTCCGGATATCGCGGAAACCGTCCACCGGGTCAACTCTTTGTATCGAAAATAAATAAACGCAAGGTACTTTCAATGAACGAAGCAAAAACAAATAAATTTTCTGACCAACTTCATCAGGCAGCCGCGCCCCTTTGGCAAAAAAGCCTCCACCACCCCTTCATCACTGAACTGGCCAGCGGGCAGCTGCCCCTGACCACCTTCCGCTACTACCTGACCCAGGACACCAAGTACCTGGAAGCTTTTAACCAGCTGCATGAAAAAACGGCCGCGCTTCTCCCCAGTTCTCAAGGAGAGCTTTTGTTAAGACTGGCCCGGGAAGCCGGCGAAGATGTCCAGCACAATCCGATCCTGCTGCAGGTGGATTTAACTGCCGGTCAGATCCGCCAAGCCCCGATCGCTCCCAACAACTATGCCTACATCACCCACATGGAGCACCAGCTCAGTCTTTCTCCCGCCGCGGCCGTCGCCGGCCTTTTGCCCTGCTACTGGCTCTATGACGAACTGGCCGACTACTGGAAGGGGCAGACCAGTCCCATCCCCGTCTACCAGGCTTTCTTTAACAGCTACCAGACGGCCGGCTTCAACAACAGCACCCGGCTCTTGATCGGCCTGGTCGATGACCTGGCTGCTGAAAACAGCGACCTGGTCAAAGAGCAGATGCTGACAGCCTTCATGCGCAGCAGCCGCTATGAACTGGGCTTTTGGCAGATGGCCTATACCCACCAGACCTGGGATGACCTGGAAAACTAAGTCCCTTATGCCTCCGCTATACCGCGGGGGTGTTTTTTTGACAAAAACTTGCAAAATAAAGTCGCCGCTTCCTGCCGCTTTTGAAATCGCTTTTCTCTTCCATTTCTTCCCTGGTACAGTTATCATTTTCGCCTTTTCTTTCATATAATTTTTCTTGTTGCAAGTATTCTTGAGAAAAAGAAAGGAACGTGTCGGAACTTCATGATCAAAACCCGTCTTTTAAAGCAGCTGGGTTCTTCCAGCCGCTATATTCTCTGGCAGATCCTCTGCCAATGGCTCGCCCTGCTGGGCCAGATCGCCTTTATCTTTGCCCTGGCCAAAATCTTGACCGGGCATCCCGCCTGGCTGCTGCTTTTATTGGGCGCAGCCGTCCAGCTGCTGGGCCAGTACGCCTACAACCAGGCCAGCTTCCGCGCCAGCGCCCGGGTCAAGGAAGTCCTGCGGGGCAAGATCTATGCCAAATTGCTCCGCCTGGGCAGCAGCTTTCAAGAGAGCATCAAGCCCTCAGAACTGGTGCAACTGACCGGCGAAGGGATCGAATCCGTCGACAGCTACTTCAGCCGCTACTTGAGCCAGTTTGCTTACGCCTTCCTGGCTCCTTTGACCTTGTTCGCGGTCTTCGTCAGAATCGACGCGCCGGCCAGCATCACCTTGCTGTGCGCCGTGCCCCTGATTCCGATCGTCATCATGGTCGTCATGCTGGTCGCCAAGAAGATCCTGAACCGCTACTTTGCCATCTACCACCAACTGGCCGATACTTTTTTGGAAAAAATGCAGGGCATGACCAGTTTGAAGGTCTACGGCGCCGACAGCCAGGCCGAAGCCGAACTGGCCGCTGAATCTGAACACTTCCGCCGCATCACCATGAAGGTCCTGACCATGCAGCTGCTCAGCACCGTCGTCATGGACACCGTGGCTTACGGCGGAGCCGCCTGCGGCATCGCCGTTGCCCTAAACGAGATCCGCCTGGGCCGCATCGGCCGCCAAG
>NZ_BOCG01000180.1 GCF_016587775.1 Lactobacillus nasalidis
TGTCGCCGCGCTGGCTGCTTGAGCTGGCAGAATCTTCTGCGGCTGATTCGCTGGAAGCAGCGGCGGCACTGGCGCTGGCGGCAGCTGCCTTGCTGGCGGCTTCGGCCTGTTTTTTGGCTTCAGCGGCCTGCTTTTCCTGCTCCTTCTTGGCCTTGGCCGCGGCTTCTTTTTCAGCTTTTTCCTGGGCTTCCAGCTTCTTGACCTTCTTGGCCAGAGGCGCGTAGGCCAGCAGGGCCGCCTTTTTGGCGGAGAGCAGTCCCGCGTGCTTTTCCTTTACCTGCTGGTATTCCTTGCCACCAGTGTATTTGACCACGACTTTGGTCTGTGGGCCGTAATCGTCTGCGGCCTCACTGCCAATGCCGACGTTCACAAAAGAAAGGACTAGCAAGAGCCAGGCAGTTGCCTTTTGCATCTTTAACTTGTGTTCCTTTTTACTGTAGGCAAAATACATCAGAATAGAAGCAACAATAAAGAGGCAGCCACCTATGCTTGATATTCCTAAAGGCTGATAGCTCATCATCACTCCCAGCAAGGACACGAAGGCAAACACGCCCCAGCCCTTGACTGAATAGTAGACTTTATCAGTCTGCCCGGCCTTTTCCTTGCGCCAGCTGACTGCCGTCATGGCAACCGACGCGGCTAACAATAGCGGCCATAATATGGCCATAAAGATCCTCATCTCTTCCTCCTCTTGAAACACGATTAAACAACACGGTTAAACAGCTGGGAGCCGAAGTTCCCGCTTCAGCACCCGGCTTTACATTATAGCACGTGTGTAAAGAAGGCAATTTTTTCCAAAAAAAGGCAACAAAAAACCCCCTTGAAACGAAATTGAGAGCAAGTTTCAAGGGGGCGAGCATTTTAAACTACCTACTGTGTTTTTAGAGTAAAGTGCAAAGCATTATTAACCTTGTCAGCAATGACATCGCTTTCCAGCGGCCGCAGTTTGAACAAGTTGTCGATCATCGTATAGGTCAGGCCAATGCTGAAAACCTCGACAAAGTCGCCGGCCTGCTGTCTGCAGGCAGCCCCTTCGTCTTCAACGATTTTCTGCAGCAAAACCGCGATGTGCCGGGAAATCTCGCCCACCACGTCGACCTCTTTCTGACTTTCATAGACGCTCTTGTAAAAATCCTTGTTGACTTCGACGCTGTAGAAGACCTGGAAGATGATCTCCTCCCATTTCAGGCAACCGATATTTTTCTCAATATCTTTCTCCATCATCGCCTGAATCGTGTACGTCAGCAAGTCATACTTGTCCTGGAAATTATCATAAAAAGTTTGCCGCCGGATACCACTCTTTTTCATCAACTGAACTACACTGACATGGTTAAAGCCAGCTTCTGCAACTTCAGCCCTAAAAACCTGTGCAATGTGCAGCTTTAAGCTTTCAGACATTAAATCACGCTTTCTTAAGGCTGATTGTCGCAAAAGTGCCGTCTTTGCTATTTAGAAAAAACCATACGCCACCTTGTTAATAACCTTCGACAAATAGGTTCCTATGACCATCACGCAGGGTCCAGCTGCTTGGAGGATATCCCTTGACGGCCCAATTCCTGTTTCTTCGATCGCATCACCGGATTATTGACAAATTACCACAGCCTGCCCTTACCTATTGCCTAATATTAATAACTGTAGGTGGCTAACATCAATAATAGGCTGAAAACGATACTTTATCAACGGACAGTTTGCAAATGGTTGTCCAAAATGAGAAAAATTGCGAGGCGATGGATAGCAGAGGGTAAACAAAAAATCCCCTTGAAGCAACATACAGCAGGCTTCAAGGGGACAAAAAGAAATTTCCAATTAAATAACAGTGTGTTTTTTATCCAAGTTTTGCGATGGGGTCTTTAAGTCCTTGTACATAGCCCGGTCTGCCTCGGGGATACCCAAGAGATCCATGGCCCCGTCTGGAGTCAAGTTGGTGGTGCTGAGAATGTTAAGCAAGTAATCTTTAGTAACCTTCTCGGTCGTTTCTTTAGTCACTTCTTCGGCAGTTTCCTTCTTGGCCCGGTCAACCTTGACCTGGATGAATTGCGGCAATACTTCAGTCATGGTGGTCACCTCGTTCTTATTTCTTTTTCCCAATTCCTTGATTAACTCGTCATAAGCATGGCTGCCCGACAGGGCATCCATCATATCCAAAAGAAGCTTCACATCTTCTACCGACAGCTTCTTGGCGCTTGGGTGGTATTCTTCACCAGCATTGGTCTGGATGAAATATTCCGCCAGGCAGAAAAAGGCGCTCTTGAAACGCTTATCCAGCTCTTTTGCATTCAAGTCGCTGATCCGGTAAAAAGCCTTGATCTTGTAATCACTGATCAGCGGCCGCATTTCCTCGGGGAGCTTTTGCAGATTGATGTTCCCCAGCAAATTCCGGCTGTAGTTCCAAGCTTCTTTCCC
>NZ_BOCG01000181.1 GCF_016587775.1 Lactobacillus nasalidis
TGGCCATGGCCACCACGGTCTTGCCGGGATTTTCCTCAGCCGCCGGCTTGACGGCCGGCTCGATCCCGATGATCGGCAGGGAATATTCCTGCCGCAGGCGGTCTGCCGCCGCGCTGGTCGCCGTGTTGCAGGCAATCATGATCGCCTTGACCTGGTGGCGGGCGATCATTTCCTCGACCACCTTCCTGGCCAGCTCGTAAACCTCTTCTTTGCTCTTGACGCCATAAGGGGCATGAGCCGAATCACCATAGAAGACATAGTCTTCGTTTGGCATCAGATCAACCAGCCGGCTGAGCACGGTCAGCCCGCCCTGCCCGGAATCAAAAACGCCGATTGGCCGATCAGCATATTCTTTTGACATATTTTGACCTCCTCTAGCTATTAATTTTGAACCTTTTATCCGCTTTCTTCAATGATAAGGCGCTTTTCTTTTCGTCCAAGCCGGAATTTCTTGATTTTTTCTTTAGGCAAAACCGTCCGGCTTGCTTTTTTTATGGGCTATGTTATCGTTATAGCTAACCCTAAAAAGCAAGTTGGCTGCCGGGGGCAGCCGGGGAATTTTTGCAAACAGTTTTTTAGAAAGAGCGAAAAAATCATGTTTAACGTCTCGCCTGAACAAGAGCGCCGGCACATCGTCGATGACTCCGCGCTCAACGGCTTTTTAACCAAAATGTACTCAATCATGGGCCTGGCCGTGCTGGTCTCGGCCTTGACGGCCTACCTGACCCTGACCGTCTTCTCAAGCAGCCTGCTGCCGCTGTTGACCAACCGGGTCTTCCTCTGGGTCCTGCTCTTGCTGCCGGTCATTTTGAGCGTGGCCATCAGCTTTAAGGCTACCCGGAAACCGACAACCGCCTTCTTCATGCTGATGGCGATCGCCTTTGTCTACGGGCTGGAATTCTCCCTGCTCGCTTTCGCCTACACCGGCGCCCAGATCGGCGGGGCCTTCATCTCAGCCGCCGCGGTCTTCATCGGCATGGCCGCCTACGGCACTGTCACCAAGAAGAACCTTGACACCATTGGCGCCTACGCTTCAGCTGCCGTTTGGGGCTTGATCGTGGCCAGCCTGGTCAACATCTTCTTGAGAAGCACCGCTGCCAGCTTCATCTTCTCCATCATCGGCGTCATCATCTTCACGATCCTGACTGCCTGGGACTCCCAGAAGATGAAGAGCATCTACGCCAGCTACGGCGGCCAGGTTCCGGAACTCGGCCTGGCGGTCAACGGGGCCCTGCTCTTGTACTTGGACTTCGTCAACCTCTTCCTGCAGTTCCTGCAGATCTTCGGGATTGCTGACAACGACAGATAAAGCAAAGTTTAAGATTTTCCGCTTGAAAAGGCTCTCTTCTGACCAGAGGGCCTTTTTTTCTTGACTATTTTTTAGGCAAGAGTATCGTAAAAGATATGTAAAGTTTTTTAACAGCTAGTGTAAAGAAGGTCTTAGAGTGCAAAAGAAGCCCGTATGGAAAAGAAATCTGCAAGTTTCGGCGGTCAGCGTCTTCCTGGCTGGCATCGCCTTTTCAGAAATTACCCCCTTTTTGTCCCTGTACATTGACACTCTGGGAAAGTTCAGCCACCAGCAGCTCAGCTTCTGGTCGGGGATCGTTTTCTCAGCAGTCTATGTCGTTGCCGCCCTGGTTTCCCCGATGTGGGGGAGGCTGGCTGACAAAAAGGGTCGCAAGCCGATGATCTTGCGGGCCTCCCTGGGCATGGCCATCGTCTTCACCTGCATGGGCCTGGCGCAGAACGTCTGGCAGCTGCTGTTTTTGAGAGGGATGCAGGGCGTGTTCGCCGGCTTCATCTCCAACTCCAATGCCTTGATCGCCGCTGAAACGCCTAAAAACAAGGCCGGCAAGGCCCTGGGCATCATGAGCTCGGCCACGACTGGCGGCCAATTGCTGGGGCCTTTCGTCGGCGGGGCGCTCTCTCAGGCCTTCAGCTACCGGGTGACCTTCTTCATCACCGGTTCCCTGCTCTTCATCTGCTTCATTTTGTCAGTCCTTTTCGTCAACGAAAGCGACTTCGTGCCGGTCAAGAGCACCGAGCGCGGCAGCTTCAAGGACACTATCAAGCAGTTCTCCAGCGGCCAGCTGATCCTGGGATTGCTGCTGACCACCTTGATCATCCAGGCGGCCAACAACTCCATCAACCCGATCGTTTCCTTGTATGTCAGAAGCCTGATGCACAATTCCGGCCAGGTGGTCTTCATCAGCGGGGTCATCGCGGCCCTGCCGGGGATTGCTACGGTGGCGGCAGCCTCTTACTTCGGGGGCCTGGGCGACCGGATCGGAACCCACAAGATCATCTTGGGCGGCTTGATCGGCTCAGTCATCCTCTTTTTCCTGACGGCCTTCGTCCGCAACACGGTTGAACTGGGGGTCTGCCGCTTCTTGATCGGCTTCACTGACGCCTGCCTCTTCCCGCAGGTGCAGACCATGCTGACCAAGTACAGTCCCAAGCAGCTGACCAGCCGGGTCTTCAGCTGGAACCAAAGTGCCATGTACATCGGCAACATTTTCGGCCCGATCCTCGGGTCCACCGTCTCGGCCCACCTCGGCTACAACGCCGTCTTCCTGGTAACCAGCGGGATCGTCTTGATCAACCTGCTCTTGTACCGCACCAATATTTTGAAAAACATCGCGTAATAAAGAGGCTCCAAGTTTGTTCTTGGAGCCTCTTTGCTTGCTTTGATTGCATAGCAAAACATGTGAAAAAATAAGAAATTTGTTGGAATTAAACAAGTTTTTTCAACAAATCCTATGCGTTTGCTCAAAAAAATTCTCCGCATTATACTTGAGGAAATGTCAATCTAAAAAAGCGAGGTGCCCCTTTTGAAAATTATCACGAAAATTCTGCAGGCGATCAGTTTCGTTCTCGGCCTCTTCCTTCTCTGGGAAGCCGCCCTCAACCTGGCCGACTTCTGCAATTCCGCCAAATTGATGGGCTGGAGTACTTTCGCGCCCTCCATCATCGCCGAATCGATTTTTATCATCATGTTGGTCGGCGAATGCTGGCTCAGCCTGCAGGTAAACAGCCTGAGCGACCGCGGGGTCTTCTTTGCCCTGACCGGAATGCTGCTTTTGACAGCAGGCGAAATGATTGCCCCGGTCTCTTTGGGATCGGGCTTTCTCTGGCTGAACCTCCTGCTGCTCTTAATGGTTCTGCTGGCCCGCTTTGCTGTCGACTTCCGCCAGTAAGGCGAACCAAACATAAAAAGGAAAGCCCTGCTGGGCTTTCCTTTTTTCATTTCTAACGCTTTTTTCTCCCCATGGAAAGATCGTCGGGCAGAACGAAGACGACGAAGACATCGCCGTAATAATCGTCCTCGACGTACCGGCCCAAGGTGCTCAAGCGCCGGACTTCCCCGTTCTTTGCCCGGGCCCGGTAGTTCAAAAACAGGCTCTTGTCAGGGTCGGTCTCTTTTCTCTGCCGCTGCAGGCTGATGGCTTGCTCAGCTTCAGCAAAGTCGTCGGGGATAACGAAGTTGTTGTAGCTGGACTTGGTATAAGCCAGAAATTCCTCATAGCTCCTGCAGCCCATCAGCTAAACCAGGTAGTCGTTGGCAAAAAGAATCTCCCGCTCCTGGTCATCCGCCCGGTAGATCAAGATCCCGCCCGGCAGTCCCTGGGCAACGTTCTTGACGTTGAAGCCGAGCTGGGCCCGCTTGACCCGCTTCATTTCCGGTTCAAAGTGCTTGGCCGCGTGCTTGCCGTGCATTTTGGCGGCATACAAGGCCGCGTCCGCCTGGGTGACCAGGTCCTTGACCGTGTCGGCCTGGCTTGGGAAGTCGGCATAGCCAGCCGAAATCGTATATCTGACCTGCTTGCCATCAGCGGTAAATTCCTGCACCCCCCTGACCGCTTCCTCAACCAGCTTCCGGGCCTCAGCCTTGTCTTTGGGAATCGCGGCGCAGAATTCATCCCCGCCGGTCCGGCCAATCAAGGTCTCAGGCGGGAAATTTGTGATCAAGTGCCCGGCCAGATTCTTCAAGGCCAGGTCGCCGACCACGTGCCCGTAGACGTCGTTGACAAATTTGAAGTCGTCCAGGTCGATAAACGCGATCGTCAGCGGCAGCTTGGCGGGAATTTCCGGGCGCAGGTCCAGCTGCTCCAGAAAGCCCCGCCGA
>NZ_BOCG01000182.1 GCF_016587775.1 Lactobacillus nasalidis
GCGCAAATTTTAGTCATACTACAGAAACATATGTTTGGGGATCTACAGGAATACGTGCTAAAATATTCCTCGAAACAAAGATTGAGAATGATATGGTTCTGAAAGCTGGTGAATTAAATGGCTGAACAGGTAGAAGAAGTACCGTCTAAATTAATTCAGACAAGAGTCTATGAACTACATCCAAACAAGACTATGAGAAGAGTTTTGGATGAAGCTTGTGACTATCGCCGCTATTGCTGGAATCAAGGCCTTGCCTTGTGGAACGAAATGTACAAGGCAAGACAAGCGCTTAAATCTTCTTTGGCTTCCGACCCGAAAAAGCTGACTGAAGAAC
>NZ_BOCG01000183.1 GCF_016587775.1 Lactobacillus nasalidis
CGACGAAGGCAACCGGGCCGGCTTCCTTCAATTTGGCCAGCTCGCTGGCCTTCTGCTGCGGCAAAAGCTCAGCCAGAACCTGGTCCACGCCCAGCTGCCGGCCGATCTTTTCGGCCAGCTGCCGGTTGTCCCCGGTCAGCATCACCGTCTTGATGCCGCGCCGGTGCAGCTCGCTCAAAACCGCCTTGGCTTCCGGCCGCGGCGCGTCCTGCAGGGCCAGCAGGCCGATCACTTCAGCGCCCTTCTTGACGTAAACGACCGTCTTGCCGGCCGCTGCCAAAGCTGCCGCCTGCTCGCGCCAGTCAGCAGGCGCGTCCACGTAATTGGCCTGGCCAACCTTGATGGTCTCGCCGGCGATCACGCCTTCAACGCCGCGGCCTTCCCTGGCCGCGAAATCCGTTACCGGCAGCAAGTCCTGCTTGGCTGCCCGGCTGCTCTCAACGATCGCCTGAGCCAGCGGGTGCTCGGAATTGTTTTCCAGGCTGGCTGCCAAAAGCAGGCTGCTTGAATCGCCCACCTGGTCGACAACCTGCGGCTGACCGACCGTCAAAGTCCCGGTCTTGTCAAAGACGATCGTCTTCACCTTGGCGGCCTGTTCCAAAATTTCGCCGTCCTTGATCAAAACGCCCATTCTGGCGCTGCGGCCGCTGGCTACCATCAAGGCCGTCGGGGTAGCCAGACCCAGGGCGCAGGGACAAGCAATCACGATTACTGAGACCGCGTAAAGCATGGCTTGAACCGGGCCGACCGGACTAAAGACCTCCCAGAGGGCAAAAGCCAGAATGCTGACGATCAGCACCGCCGGCACGAAATAGTTGGCCACCTGGTCAGTCAGTTTCTGAATCGGGGCCCGGGAGTTCTGCGCCTGCTTGACCACCTGCACGATCTGCGCCAGCATGGTCTCCTGGCCGACCTGCTCAGCTTCCATCAAAAAGCTGCCGCTGCCGTTGATGGTCGCGCCAATGACCCGGTCGCCGACCTTTTTCTGCACTGGCATGCTTTCGCCAGTCACCATGGCTTCATTGACGCTGCTTTGCCCGGATACCAGACGGCCGTCAACCGGAATCTTAGCCCCCGGCCGCACCTTCAGCAGATCGCCGGCCACGACCTGGTCCAGAGGCAGCTTGACGAATTCGCCGCCCCGCTTGACTTCAGCTTCCGTTGCCTGCAGTTCAAGCAGCTTGTTCAAAGAAGCTGCTGCCCGGTCGTGCATCTTTTCTTCCAGGGCATCCCCCAGCAAGACGAAGATCAAAACGAAAGCCGCGCTTTCAAAGTAGACCGGCCGGCCGGTGAAGTAGGCAAATACGCTGTAGACGTAAGTCACGCTGGTGCCGACGGCGATCAGAGTGTTCATGTTGGCCTGGTGGCGTTTGAAAGCCGCCCAGGCACTCTGCACGTAAGGGCCGGCCGCGACTGCCATGATCAAACTGGTGGCCAAAAGCGAGTAGGTCTTGATGCCAGGCAGCATCCGTCCCCACAGCATCAGCACCATGTCAGCCAGCATCGGCAGGGCCAGCAAAAGCGACAGCCAGAAGCGCCGCCAGTTAGTCAGTTTCATTATTCAATCACGACCTTTCCATGAAACATGTCCATTCCGCAGCTGAAGGCAAATTCTCCTGCCTGCTCTGTCGGAATCTCGATAGTGTGTGCTCCGGAAGCAAACAAGTCCTCCGTAATTCCCAAATCCTTGAAGACCACTTTTTCCAGGCAGGCATTGTCAGTCTTGACCTTGAAATTCACCTGTGCCGGCTGGCCCTTTTTAAAGTGGACTTCGCTGGGCTCATAGCCCTTGTCGACCACGATCGTTGCTTTTTGCTTCCGCTTGAACAAAGCCATTATCTGACAACCACCTTTCCATGGAACATGTTCATCCCGCAGGCATAGTCGAATTCACCGGCCTTCTGCGTCGGGATGTCAATTTTGACAGTCTTTTCCTTGCTCAGGTCCTTGTCGACCCCCAGGGTTGAAAAGACAACGTGGCTGAGGCAGGCCGTCTGGTCTTCCATCTTAAAAGTCACCTCAGCCGGCACGCCCTTTTTCAAATAAAGGACTTCCGGTTCATAGCCGCCCTTGACGACCACTTGGCCTTCCTGGCGGCCGCCTTCGATCTTGGCCTGGTCGCTGCTCTGCTCGAAATTGCCGAAAAACCACCAGCAAATCAAGGCAATCAAAGCTGCTGCAAGCAGCAAAACTAAAATTTTAACTAACATTTCTGCCCACCTTCTTCTTGTTGACAACTGCTCAAACAATTACAGTCAACTTTTTCCGGAGCTGTTTTTGCCTTCTGGCCCGCCTTGAGGGCAATCGCCTCCAGGTCCTTCCGGCTTAAAGGCAATTCGTCGAGCAAGCGCAGAATCATTTCCCCCTTGCGCATGTCGCACATGTTGGCGAAATCTGCCTGCAGGCTCTGATGCATGGCCTCAGTTTCCCCCAGGGCTGCCCGGTAGCTGAAGCGGTGCCCCAGCCGGTCGACTTGCAAAAAGCCCTTCTTTTCCAGGCGCCGCAAGAGCGTTTTGGTCGTTGACGGGCTCCAGGAAAACTTGGCCGTCAGCTGCGCCACGATCTGGCTGCTGGAAGCCGTCCCCAGGGTCCACACGATCCGCATGACCTGCCATTCTGCATCTGAAATGCGACAATCCTGTTCCATACTTGTCCTCCTCGTTTACATCTGTAACCTTACAAATCATATTTTACGCTTAAGTTTACAATTGTCAACTTATTTTTCTCGGTAGCCGCAGCCAAAAAAGCTTTTGGCTGCCTGCCGGCGGCACAGCAGCCAGGCTTCATTGCCCCGGCGGGGGTAAACGCTGCTGGCCAGT
>NZ_BOCG01000184.1 GCF_016587775.1 Lactobacillus nasalidis
CTTTGACGTTGACGCCGTCTACAACCGCCGCAACGCTGACGAGGTCTACCTGGCGCGGCCGGCTGGCAGCCAGCTGTCTGGTCCCTGCCTACTGCTGCAGGGCGTTATCGACAGCTTCGGCTTTGATAAAAACGACCGCCCGGAAAGCTGCCAGTCCCTCTTCGTGCCGGAAAACGAAGCGGCCTTCAGCTATGAGCTGAACACTGACGACGGCCTAATCGACCTGTATGCCTTGACCTACCAGGAAAGCGACCACGCCCTGAACGCGCTTGGCTTTAATTTAAAGCACCGCCAGCAGATTCACGCGGCCGGCGAGCTGGATTACTAGTTTTAGGAGGAAAAAATGAGCAAGGAAACAACGATTTTTCAACACGGCACCCTGGCCATGCTGGTGGCTGGACTCTTCGACGGAACCATGACCGTCAAGGACCTGCTTGAGCATGGCGACAGCGGCATCGGCACCTGCAGCGGCCTGGACGGGGAAATGGTCATCCTGAACGGCCGGGCCTATACCATCCGCCGGGATGGCAGCGTGGAGGAGCTTTCGCCGGAAACGACGGTGCCCTTTGCCTGCGTGCACTTTGACCAGCCAGCTTCTGGCCAAAAGCTGTCCGGCCTCTCTTTGCCAGAACTTGAGGCTTTCCTGATGAAGCAGGGGATGACCAATATCTTTTATGCCGTCAAGCTTACCGGCCGCTTTGCCAAGATGAAGACCCGGACCGTCTTCAAGCAGGAGAAGCCTTACCCTGGCTTAAACGAAGTGGCTGACCAGCAGGCTGTTTTTGAAGGCAAGGATACTGCCGGCAGCTTGATCGGCTACTACGCGCCGGGCCTTTACCAGGGAATTGCCTCCAGTGGCTTTCACCTGCACTACTTAAGCAGCGACCACGCTTTGGGCGGGCACGTCCTCGATTTGGCCCTGGAAGAGGGCGAACTAAGCCTGCAGTCCTTTGCTGACTTCCGCCTGCACCTGCCAGTCGAAAATACTGATTTTATGCAGCAAGCGTTCGATTTGGACCGGCTCAGCGAGCAAATTCAGCAGGCTGAGCACTGATAATAAGCAAAAAGTTAAGATAAACCGTCGGCTCTGGCCGGCGGCTTTTTTATATTTGTTTGACTATGCGGGATTTGCGCTTGAATATGAAAGAAATCAGCTGAGGTTGGTTGAAATGCTATTGAAAGAATGTAATAACTTTAGAAAAAAGAAATACGATACAAATATATGAAAAACATCCAAGTCGAACTGGACAATTGAGCTTTATTTCTCAATGAGGAAAGCGCTTTAAAGCGTTTTAGCAATCGAATGAAAACAAAATAAGAATATGGTATCATCTATTCAAAAGACTATCAAGCTTATAAGCTAGACGAATCGTTCGATTTTTAAGGCGAAAAATAGACACGAAGCTTGTAGAACTCAAGTTTGAGCTTTAAAAAAGCGCTTTTTGGAGAAATGTTATTTTTTGTACTGAAAAATAGCGAAAATGGCTTATAATGTAAGTAGGCAAAAACGCTTACAGCGTTTGTGCGGAAATGATTTGATGCTTTTATGAATAATAGGTGATGTTTTTAGAGAAAGTGAGGTAAGAAATGGACGAGCTGGATCAACATTTACAGAATTTTGTCGATGGCAACGAATTATATCTGCAGAATTATTTAGGCTGCCATGCGACTGAAAATGGTTTTGTCTTCCGCGTCTGGGCGCCAAAGGCCCAGCAAGTCTGGCTGGTCGGTGATTTCAACAACTGGGAGAAAGACTTGCCGATGCAGCAGAACGCGTACGGCATCTGGTCTAGAGAAACCGACCGCGCCCAGCCGGGCCAGCTGTATAAATTCTTGGTCAAGCAGGCCAGCGGCGACGAAATAATGAAGTTTGATCCCATGGCCTTGGAGTACGAGCACCGGCCGGGAAACGCGGCAGTCGTGACCGCCTTGCCGGAGAAGCATTGGACCGATGGGGCCTGGTTCGGCTGGCACAAGCGGTCGAACCATTTTGCCCGGCCAATCAACATCTACGAGGTGCATGCCAGCTCTTGGAAGCAGCATGAGGATGGCAGCCTGTATACGCTGCGGGATCTGCAAAAGGAACTGATCCCTTACGTTAAGGAGCAAGGATTCAACTATATTGAATTTCTGCCTTTGACGGCCCACCCCCTCGATGCTTCCTGGGGTTACCAGACGACGGGTTACTTTGCCTTGGAGCGGGCTTACGGAGAGCCGCGGGATCTGCAGGATTTCGTGGAAGCCTGTCACAAGGAAAACATCGGCGTTTTGGCTGACTGGGTTCCGGGGCACTTCTGCATCAACAGCGATGCCCTGGCTTACTATGACGGCACGCCTTGCTATGAGTTCGAAGAAGGCTGGCGGGCCCAAAACAAGGGCTGGGGTGCCTTGAACTTTGACCTTGGCAAGCCGCAGGTGCAGTCCTTCCTGCTCTCGAGCGCGCTTTTCTGGCTGGAATACTACCACCTGGACGGGCTCAGAGTCGACGCGGTGTCCAACATGCTCTACCGCGACTATGACCGCGGCCCGGGCGAGTGGAAGCCTGACCAGTACGGCGGCAACCGGAATATCGAAGGAATCGAATTCCTGCACAAGTTCAACAAGACGATCAAGGGGATGCATCCAGAGCGGATCCTGATCGCGGAAGAAAGTTCTTCCCAGGTCAAGATCACCGGACGCGTTGAGGATGGCGGCCTGGGCTTTGACTACAAGTGGAATATGGGCTGGATGAATGATGAGCTCCGCTTTTATTCCATGGACCCTTACTTCAGAAAGGACAACTTCGACTTGTCGACCTTCTCATTCATGTACCGCATGAGTGAAAACTTCATTTTGCCTTTGTCGCACGATGAAGTGGTCCACGGCAAGCGCAGCTTGATGAACAAGATGTTCGGCGCTCGGCCGGACCAGTTCGCCCAGTTGCGGAACCTGAATACCATGCTGATGACGTATCCAGGCAAGAAGCTGCTCTTTATGGGCGGAGAATTCGGCCAGTACTTGGAATGGCGCTACCAGGAAGGCTTGGAGTGGTCTTCTTTAAGTGATGAGCTCAACGCCAAGATGCTCAAGTACAACCGGGAACTCAACCATTTTTACTTAAACGAACCAGCCTTGTGGCAGCTGGAGCAGAAGGAAGAGTCGGTGCAGATCATCGACGCGGACAACCGCGACCAGTCAGTCCTGTCCTTTATCAGACAGGGGAAGGTGCGGCATGATTTCCTGATCGTTCTGCTCAACTTTACTCCGGTAGAGCGCAGCGGCTTCACCGTTGGCGTCCCGTATCCGGGGAGCTACAAGGAAGTCTTAAACAGCTCACGCAGTGAATTTGGCGGCGATTGGACCGCAAAACCACAGGAAATGACTACCAAGCAGGCGAAATTCAAGAATTTCGACTACCAGATTTCAGTTGATCTGCCAGGCTTCAGTGCCATGATCATCAAGCCTGACCAGGTCACGATCAAGAGAAAGCGTTCGAAGAAACGTTGATGTAATGTGAAGATAAAAGAAAAGACTAGTAGGGAAGGATTTTTACCATGAGTACAAAAATGCTAGGTTTAATTTTAGCCGGGGGCAAGGGGACCCGGCTGGGCAAACTGACAGCGAACCAGGCCAAGCCAGCCGTACCGTTTGGCGGCCGCTACCGGATCATCGACTTTCCGCTGAGCAACTGCGCCAACTCGGGCGTGCGCAATGTCGGCATTATTACTCAATATGAGCCGCTGCGGCTGAACAACCACATCGGCAACGGCTCCAGCTGGGGTCTGGACGGCTTGAACGCCAGCGCCACGATCCTGCAGCCGTATACTGACAACGGCGGCAGCAAGTGGTTCGAAGGCACGGCTCACGCCATCTACCAAAACATCGACTACATTGACAGCCAGGATCCGGAATACGTTCTGATCCTGTCAGGCGACCACATCTACAAGATGGACTACGCTGACATGCTGGCTGAACACGAAAAGAACCACGCTTCTTTGACGGTTGCCGTCATCGACGTGCCTTGGGAAGAAGCACCCCGTTTCGGGATCATGAACACCGACTCCAGCGGCCGGATCATCGAATTCGAGGAAAAGCCGGCGGAACCGAAGAGCAACCACGCTTCCATGGGGATCTACATCTTCAACTGGAAGCGCCTGCGCGACGTTTTGACGGCCGGTTTTGCCACTGCCGATGACATGGTCGACTTCGGCAAGGACGTCATCCCTTACTATCTCAAGAGTGACGAAAGAGTCTTCTCCTACCAGTTCTCTGGTTACTGGAAGGACGTAGGGACGATCGATTCACTCTGGCAGGCCAACATGGAATTTTTGGATGGTTCTGACGGCCTGGACCTGGACGACCGCAGCTGGCGGATCTACTCCAAGAACACGATCGATGCCCCGCAGATGATTACCGAAAACGCGGAAGTGACCGACTCGATGATCGTCGACGGCTGCTACATTGACGGGAAGATCAAGCACTCAATCATTTCCGCCAATGTCGATGTCCAGCGCGGCAGCGAGATCGTGGACTCGATCATCATGCCGGGCGCCAAGATCGGCAAGAACGTCAAGATCACCAAGGCCATCGTCGGCGAAGGCGCCGTGATCGGCAGCAACTCGGTTGTCGGCGAAGAAGATGGGGAAATTGCCGTAGTCGGCAACAAGGAAAAGATTGGAGTGTTACCAAATGAAAACAAGTAAGATGTGCGCAATCTTCAGCAACCAGCACGAATACAGCCAGCTGAAGCCGCTGACTGACGAAAGAGCCCTGTCGACTCTGTACTTTGCCGGCAAGTACCGCTTGATGGACTTTGCCCTCTCAAGCATCGTCAACGCGGGCATCAACCACGTTTATACCCTGATCAGCCAAGAAAAGGTTCGTTCTTACTTGGATCACTTGGGCGGGGGCAAGGAATGGGGCCTGGACACCATCGGCTCCTACGAGTACCTGGACTTCTACCAGAACTTGATGCGGCGCCGGTCAAGAGAGGAAAACTATTTTGACGACCTGATCCTCTTCCTTAAGACCTGCGGCATGCCTTACACCGTCTTCATCGGCAACAAGATGGCGGCCAACTTTGACTTGAAAGCCATCCTGCACTTCCACCAGTCAAACGACAACCGCATCACTCCGGTCTTCAAACGGGTCGGCCTGGAAAACCTGGCACCGGACGACCACACTTTTGCCTTGAGCGACGACAACATCGTGATCGAGCAAAGAGAAGCCGTCGACATCTCCAGCGATGGTCCCTTCAATCTGTCAGCCAACGTCTACGTCATGGACACTGAATGGCTGATTCACCAGCTGGAAAAGGCGCAAAAGAGCGGGGCAGCTTACGACATTTCCGAACGTCTGGCAACCCTGGCCGTCAAGGAAAAGTCCAACGCCTACGAATACACCGGCTACCTGCGCAACATTCACGACATCAGCAGCTACTACCAGGCCAACATGGACATGCTGGAAAAGGACAAGCGCGACTCCCTGCTTTACGGCAGCCAGAAGATCATCACCCGGATCAGAAACGAAGTCGGCACTTACTACGACAAGGAATCTGACGTCAAGAACACTTTGACTTCAACCGGCTGCAAGATCAAGGGCGAAGTCAAGAACTGCGTTGTTTCCAGAAGAGTGGTCTTTGCCAAGGACAGCAAGTCCCAGAACTCCGTAATCATGGCCAACTGCCGGATCAAGAGCGGGGCTGACGTCGAATACGCTATCCTGGACAAGAACGTGGTGATCGAAAAGGGCGTGACCATCAAGGGCAAGCCTGACACCCCGGTAGTCATCAAGAAGGGCAGCGTCATCAGCAAGGACTTTGTTCTGGAATAATTAGGAGGAAAGATCGTGAGAGTTTTATTTGTCGGAGCCGAATGTGCCCCTTTCTTTAAGACCGGCGGCCTGGGTGACGTCCTGGGCTCTTTGCCCAACCAGTTGGCCAAAGACGGCGACGAAGTTGCCGTAGCACTGCCGCTTTACCAGGACATGCCCCAGGAATACCGGGAAAAGCTGGAATTCCAAGGCGACTTTTACGTGCCGGTCGGCTGGCGCAACCAGTATTGCGGCGTCCTGACCCTGGAAATGAACGGCGTGAAGTACTTCTTCATCGACAACGAGTACTACTTCAAGCGGCCGGGGATCTACGGCTACTACGATGACGGCGAGCGCTACGCCTTCTTCCAGCAGGCAGTGATCATGATGATGGAACGCTACAACTTCGTGCCGAACATCCTGCACTGCAACGACTACCACACTTCCTTCATTCCTTTCCTGCTTAGGGAAAAGTGGGGCTTCGTTGATGCCTACCGCGGCATCAAGACCGTTTTGACCATCCACAATCTGGAATTCCAGGGCAAGTACGATGCCAAGACCCTGCCGAACTTCTTCGGCCTGGGCTATGAATGGTTCGACAACGGGACCGTCCGCTTCAACAACGACGTCAACTGGATGAAGACCGGGATTCTGTACGCCGACCGGGTAACCACGGTCAGCCCGTCATATGCTGAAGAAATTCAGACTCCGGAATTCGGCCAGGGCCTGGACGGCATTCTGCGCTCGGTCAACTACAAGCTGGTCGGCATCTTGAACGGGATCGACTTCGAAAAGTACAACCCGGCCACTGACCCGGTCATCAAGGTCCGCTACGACGTCAACCACTTGAAGCACAAGCGCCGCGACAAGACGGACCTGCAAAAGCAGGTCGGCCTGCCGCAAGCGCCGACCACGCCGCTGATCGGGATGGTCAGCCGCCTTACGGCGCAAAAGGGCTGCCAGCTGCTTTTGGAAGAACTGGACAACATTCTCCAGTTCGACTTGCAGGTGGTCATCCTGGGCAGCGGGGACCAGTACTACGAACATGCCTTAAGCGACATTGCCAGCCGCTATCCGGACAAGTTCAAGCTGATTCTGGCCTTTGACGTCAACCTCGCCCAGAAGATCTACGCTGGCGCCGACGCCTTCTTGATGCCGTCAGCCTTTGAACCGTGCGGCTTGTCGCAATTGATCAGCCTGCGCTACGGGACTTTGCCGATCGTGCACCAGATCGGCGGGCTGGCCGACACGGTCTGGGTCTACGACAAGACCAAGAATGAAGGGACTGGCTTTGGTTTCCGCGAATTCAGCGGCTACCAGATGGTGGAAGCCATCAAGAAGATGCTGAGCCTTTACCATGAGAAGGAAAAGTGGGCCAAGGCCCAGCGGACGGCCATGCGGTCGGACTTCTCCTGGAAGAACTCCGCAAGCAAGTACCAGTGGATGTACGGCGAATTGCTGGGATAGTTGAGAATTAAAGAGGAAGATGAGCATGAAATCAACCAAAGTATCCGTTTCAAACAAGAACTTACGGGAAATCAGCCCGGAAGAATTCAAGGAAAGGCTGGCCAGCAAGCTGGACCGGCACTTTGAAGAAAGCGTCGAGGAAGCTTCCAAGGAAGACATCTTCGCGGCCCTGGCTTCAATGGTGCGCGACGGCTATTCAGGCAAATGGCGGCGGACGAGAATCGCGGAAAGCGCCAATGGCCACAAGCAGGCCTACTACTTCTCCATTGAATTTCTGCCTGGCACCTTGCTGAAGAGCAACCTGCTCAACCTGGGCTGGCTGGACACGGCCAAAGAAGCCCTGGCTGACCTGGGCCTGGATTTGGACGAGATCGCTGCCGTTGAGCCGGACATGGCTCTGGGCAACGGGGGGCTGGGCCGGCTGGCCGCGGCCTTCATGGACTCGCTGGCTTCAACCGGCTATGCCGGCAACGGCAACGGCCTGCGCTACAAGTACGGCTTGTTCAAGCAAAAGTTCGTCAACGGCTACCAGAAGGAACTGCCTAACGACTGGCTCAAGCAGGGCGACTACTGGGAAGTGCGCCGGGAAAGCAAGTCCGTGCTGGTCAAGTTCGGCGGCCGCGTCAACATGGTTGACGACCACGGCTGGATGACGCCGCAATACGAGGGATGCACCGTAGTCCGGGCCGTTCCTTACGACGTGGCCATGGTTGGCTACCACAACGGCGTGGCCAACACGCTTCGCTTGTGGGACGCGGAAATTGCCCCGGAAGACGAGCTGAAGTACCCGTCAATCGCCGACCGGCGCAAGATCGAAGACTTGACTTCGATTTTGTACCCGGACGACTCCAACTACGACGGCCGGCTGCTGCGTTTGAAGCAGGAATACTTCTTCGTTTCTGCCGGCCTGCAGAGCATCGTGAACAACTTCATCAAGGACTACGGCGAGGAAAACCTGGCCGACTTCCCGAAGTACGTGGCCGTGCACATCAATGACACCCACCCGGCCATGTGCGTGGCCGAATTGATGCGGCTGCTGGTTGACGGGCACCGGATGGACTGGGACGAAGCCTGGGAAATCACCAAGGAAACCATGAGCTACACCAACCACACCATCATGGCCGAAGCCATGGAAAAGTGGGACGTTGGCATGTTCAGCCAGCTTTTGCCGCGGCTCTTTGACATCGTCAAGGAAATCGACCGCCGCTACGCAGCCGGCCTGGAAGGCAAGGTGTCAGGCGACGTCATTGAAAGAACCCGGATCGTCAAGAACGGGCAGATCCACATGGCTCACCTGGCCATCATCGGCTCGCACTCAGTCAACGGGGTTGCCGCCCTGCACACCCAGCTGCTGGAAACCGAAGTCTTGAGCGACTTCTACCAGCTCTACCCGGACCGCTTCAACAACAAGACCAACGGGATCACCCTGCGCCGCTGGATTCAGATCGCCAACCCGGACCTGGCCAAGCTTTTGGACAAGACGATCGGGAACGACTGGCGCTTTGACAGCAAGGAAATGCTGAAGTTCGAGAAGTTCTACCATGACACGGCAACGCTGACCAGCCTGCAGCAGATCAAGCTGGCCAACAAGCAGAAGCTAGCCAAGGTCATCAAGGACAAGACCGGGGTCGTCGTTGATCCGGAAGCCATTTTCGACGTCCAGGTCAAGCGCCTGCACGCTTACAAGCGCCAGACCCTGAAGCTGCTCCACGTCTTGAAGCTCTACCAAGACCTCAAGGCCGGGATCGACCACCCGAAGCGGGTCGTCATCTTTGGGGCGATTGCCGCGCCGAGCTATGTCTTTGCCAAGCAGGTCATCAAGGTGATCAACGCTGTGGCCGACCTGGTCAACAATGACCCGGACATCAAGGGCAAGCTGAAGGTCGTCTTCCTGGAAAACTACAATGTTTCCCTGGCTGAACAGATCATTCCGGCTGCCGACTTGAGCGAGCAGATCTCCACGACCACCAAGGAAGCCAGCGGGACCAGCAACATGAAGCTGATGGCCAACGGGGCTTTGACCGTGGCCACGATGGACGGGGCCAACATTGAAATCAAGGACGCCGTGGGCAGCGACAACATTTTTGCCTTCGGTCTGGACAAAGACGAAGTCTACACTTACTACGCCAACCACTCCTACCACCCGCGCGATCTTTACGAAAGCGACCCGGTTCTCAAGAAGGCAGTCGACGCGCTGATCGACGGGACGATTCCTAACTGTGCCAGCGAAGGCCGCGCCTTGTACGACGCCTTCTTGAAGGACAATGAGGAATTCCTGGTGCTGGCTGACTTTGAAGCCTACCTGAAGGCCCAGAAGCTGGTTGAAAAGGTATGGCAGAACCCGCGGCAATGGGCACAGATGAGCCTGGTCAACATCGCTCACTCTGAACGCTTTGACGCGGACAAGACCATTGAAAGATACGCCAGTGAAATTTGGAACCTCGACAAGGTGGAATTCGATGCCGAAAAGGCATAAGAGTGACAGATGAGAGCTATTTTTAATTCTTGGGACAGCAAATACAAGCAGCCCTTCGGCGCGGCGCAAGTCAACACCAGCGTCAAGTGGGCCGTTGAGGTCGATGAGGAGATCCAGGAGATCACCCTGTGGCTGACGAAAAACAACGAGTCGCCGGTCGCTTATCCCTTGACCTACAACGAAGAAAGCGGGCTGTATGAGACCAGCGTCAAGATCGGCAGCTCGGGCTTGTATTACTACTATTTCAACATCAAGCAAAACGACCAGTTCTATTTTCTGGAAAGAGGCCAGGACGGCTTTGGCCAAGGAGAGATCACGCAAGACGGCCGGGACATCCGGACCTTCCAGCTGACCTGTTTTGACCGGGCCGTGCCGCAGGCTCCCTGGTACACCCAGGGGGTGGTTTACCAGATTTTCCCGGACCGCTTCAACAACGGCAACCCGCACGGCGAGATCAGCGGCCGCAAGAAGGACAGTTTCATATACGCGACCAAGGAAGACAGTCCCTACTACATCAAGGATGAACATGGCGATATTGCCCGTTGGGACTTTTTTGGCGGCAACCTCGAAGGTATCCGGCAAAAAATTCCCTATCTCAAGCAGCTGGGCGTGACGGCGGTCTACTTGAACCCGATTTTCCTGGCTTCAAGCAACCACCGCTACGACACCCAGGACTTCATGAAGATCGATCCCATGCTGGGCAGCGAGGAGGACTTCAAGAACCTGGTCAAGGACCTGCACAAAAACAAGATCGCCTTGATCCTGGACGGGGTCTTCAACCACGTTGGCGCCGACAGCAAGTACTTTTTAAGCGCGGTCAGCGACAAGACGGGCCCTTACTTCTCTTGGTTCAACTTCATCAACTACCCGACCAAGTACCAGTCCTGGTGGGGCGTGACGACTCTGCCGGAAATCAACAAGAACAATGCCGACTACCAGAACTTCATCTGCGGGCCCGACGGCGTTTTGGCCAAGTGGACCAGAATGCACGTCGATGGCTGGCGGCTGGACGTGGCTGACGAATTGCCAATACCGTTTCTGCGCGAAATCCGCGAGCGGCTGCAGAACGAGGACTGCCATGTCTTGATCGGGGAAGTCTGGGAGGATGCCTCCCACAAGTTCGTCAACAGCGAGTTCCGGACCTACATGGCCGGGGACAATCTGACCGGGACCATGAACTATCCGGCCCGCAACTTTATCGTTTCGCTGCTGCAGGCCAACAGCGAAACGGAAGAAGTGGCCGCCCTGAATGATCTCGAGAAGCTGGTTGAGAACTACCCCAAGGCTTTTCTGGAAAACTGCCTGAACAACATCGGCACCCACGACACGGCCAGAATCAAGACCGTGCTGGGCGGCGACGAGAAAATGGTGGCGCTGGCCTTTGGCCTCCTGTTCACCATTCCCGGCGTTCCCTGCGTCTACTACGGGGACGAGGCGGGGCTGGAAGGGGACAAGGACCCGGACAACCGCCGCTACTTCCCATGGGGCAAGGAGAGCGAGTTCTTGCAGCAAACGGTTGCTGAATTCAGCCGCCTGCGCCGCGGCCACCAGGCCCTGGTGACCGGCCGGGTAGGCTTCGTCAAGATTGCCTGCGGCATCAATGCCTTGGTCCGCTACAATCAGCGCGAGCTGGTCATTTACTGCTACAACAAGACCGACCAGGACATGATCCTGGATGCCGGGGAATTTCAAACATATTGCCTGCCGGAGCTGATCGCAGAACTGGTAAGTGATATACTTGATCAAGAAAGCATAGCTCAGAAGGCTTATCTGCTGAAGACATTTAAGCTGGACAGGAATGAAAAAAAGTAAAAAGGAATATAAATATGGACGCAAAAGAAATTTTTGAACAATGGAAACAAGCTGCTCTGCCGGAAGACCTGGCTGAACAAATGGCTGAACTGGGCACAGACGACAAGTGGATCGAAGATGCCTTCGGCCAGGACATCAACTTCGGGACTGCCGGGATGCGGGGGCTCTTGGAACCGGGGACCAACCGGATCAACGTCTTCACGGTCGGCCGGGTAACTGAAGGCCTGGCCCGCCTGATCGACGAAAACGGCGAAGAAGCCAAGAAGCGCGGCGTGGTAATTTCTTTTGACTCACGCTACAACTCACGCGAACTGGCAACTCACGCTGCCCGCGTTTTGGGTGCCCACGGCATTCACGTCTACCTCTTTGACGACCTGCGTCCAACGCCGGAATTGTCCTTCGCGGTGCGTTACCTGCACACTTTTGCTGGGATCAACATCACGGCTTCCCACAACGCCAAGCAATATAACGGCTACAAGGCCTACGGCGAAGACGGGGCCCAAATGGGTCCGGAAAACGCCGACCGCCTCTTTGCCTACGCTCAAAAGGTTGAAGACATCTTCAGCGTCAAGGCGGCTCCGGTCAAGAAGCTGCGCGCCGAAGGCACTCTGCAGCTGATCGGTGAAGACGTCGACGAAGCCTACCTGGCCAAGCTGGAAACGGTCAACGTCAACAAGGAAATGATCAAGGAAAACGCCGACAAGCTGAAGATCGTTTACACTCCTTTGCACGGGACGGGCAAGATGCTCTACGACCGCGCCTTCAGACGGGGCGGCTTCAGCAACGTCGTTCCAGTGCCAAGCCAGGCGATCGTTGACCCGGAATTCCCGACTTGCAAGAAGCCAAACCCGGAATTCCGCGACGTCTTCAACCCAGGCGTGGAACTGGCCAACGAAATCGGTGCTGACATGATCGTGGCTACTGACCCGGACGCTGACCGGATGGGGGCCTGCGTCAGAACCGACAAGGGCGACTTCCAAGTTTTGACTGGGAACCAAATCGCTACTTTGATGTCTTACTACCTGCTGCAAAACTTGAAGGACTCAGGCAAGCTGACTCCAGACTACGAAATCGTTACCTCGATCGTCTCCAGTGCCTTGCCATTCAAGATTGCCAAGGACTTCGGCATCAAGACCAAGTCTGTTTTGACCGGCTTCAAGTACATCGGTGAAGAAGTCGATCGGATGAACAAGGAAGGCGACGGCAAGTTCCTGATGGGCTTTGAAGAAAGCTACGGCTACCTCTTCCAAGCCTTCGCCCGGGACAAGGACGCCATGCAAGGGGCCTTGATGTTCGCTGAAGTTGCCAGCTACTACGCTTCCAAGGGCATGACTGTCTTTGACGGCCTGCAGGAAATCTGGAAGAAGTACGGCGTTGCCTACGAAATCACCCGGGCAATCGAAATGCCAGGGATCGGCGGGCAAAAGAAGATGGCCGAATTGATGAGCAAGCTGCGCAGCGAACACCTCAGCGAAATCAACGGCGTCAAGGTGGTCAAGATCGAAGACTACCAAGACCAAGTTACGCTTGAAAACGGCCAGGAAACTCCATTGACTGGCTTCCCGAAGTCAAACGTCTTGAAGTACTTCCTGGAAGACGAAACTTGGGTAGCCCTGCGGCCATCAGGCACTGAACCAGTAATCAAGGCTTACGTTGGCGTCAACAAGGCTGACATCGAAACTGCCGAAAAGGCAGCCGAAAGCTTCCAAGACGCGATCAGCGAATTGCTGAAGTAAGCAGAACAATGACAAAATAAATAAGCACCGCTTAATGCAAGCGATGCTTATTTTTTGCTTTTATTCTTATTTTGCTGGTGAACTTCTTACTTGTCCCCGAAGGTGATGCCCATGAGGCGGGCGTTGCTGACGGTCTTGCCGTCCGGGTCAACGTAAGCCAGCTTGCCGGCAGTGTCTTCCAGGGCGATTGAGTCGACCTCGCCTTGCTTCAAGACCACCAGGCGGCCGAAGGACCGGTTCATGATGAGGCGGGCGCCTTCGATCCCGAAGCGGGTGGAGATTTGCCGGTCATACGCGTCCGGCCGGC
>NZ_BOCG01000185.1 GCF_016587775.1 Lactobacillus nasalidis
GCCAGACCAGCAGGATCGGCATGATGACCGCCGTCATCCGCCAGCGGGCCCGCATGACCACCTTGGCCTGGCAGTACCAGCTGTAGCCGGCATAGGCCGCCAGCAAAGTGTCGACGACCAAGTAAAATAACGTGTCCATGGATTCACCTCAAATATCATATCTTCTGAAACTAGTAGCTTAATTATAGCAAATCAAGCGCTTATAATAGAATCAAAAAGGCATCAAGCCGATTTTTCTTAAGAAAGAGGCAAAAAATGGACCAAGCAAAACTTTCTGAATTCAAGCAAGACCTGAAAGAGGCCAAGCACCCCGTCTTTTTGACCGGGGCAGGCGTGTCGACCCACTCCGGCATCCCCGACTACCGGTCCAAGACCGGGATCTACAACGGGGTCAGCGAGCCGCCGGAAGTCATCTTGAGCGAGGAGACCCTTTATGACCGGCCCCAGCTTTTTTACGACTTCGTCATGCAAAACATGTACTTCCCAGACGCCAAGCCCAACCTGATCCACGAAAAGATCGCGGCCATCTGCAATGAAAAAGGGGCCCTCATCACCCAAAACATCGATACTCTGGACCGCAAGGCCGGCAACCAGCACGTGACCGAATTTCACGGCAACCTCTACAACATCTACTGCTCCAAGTGCCATGAAAAGGTCAGCTACGAGGAATACGCCAAGGGCTACAAGCACGAATGCGGCGGCATCATCCGGCCCGGCATCGTCCTTTACGGGGAAGGCATCAACCCGGACAATGTCAACCAGTCCATCTTAGAATTGCGGTCTAGCGACCTGGTCGTGATCGTCGGCACCAGCTTCGTCGTCTACCCCTTCGCCGGCCTTTTAGGCTACGCGCCAAAAGGCGCCAAGATCTGGGCCGTCAATTTGACCGAGATCCCGGCTCAAGGAATCCAGCAGCTGATCGGCGACGCCCTGGAAGTCTTTAAGCAAGTTTAGGAAAGGCAGCTTCTGCGGCTTCTTTTAAGACGACAGCCTGGTTGTGGTCTTCGTCTTTGGCCGCGTAGAGGAAAAGGACGTCTCCTTTTGCCAAAAGGTCACGCAAATGCCCGACAAAAAGCGGCCAGTCCGGATTGTCTGCCAGTTCTTCCAGATAGTACTGGCGGAAGTCCTGGTACCGGGCCGGGTCATGCTTGAACCAGGTCCGTAATTCCCGGCTGGGGGCCAGGTCCTTGACCCACTCGTCCAAATTGGCGGCTTCCTTCTTGATCCCCCGGGGCCAGAGCCGGTCCACCAAGATCCGGTAGCCGGCCGGCTGCTCTTTGGCGTAAATACGGACTGTTTTGATCGTTGACATAGACACACGCTTTCTGTTTCTTCTATATTTATTAGATATTACGAAAAAAATTTATTTAGATAACCCTTATTGTTCTCATTATACAATTTTAAATGGAAAGATTGGTTAAGCAATGGATTACAGGGACTTTTTCACCGGCCGGCCCACCAGCGAGATCTGCCGGGACCTGATCGGCCGCCCTTTTTACTATCAAACAGGCGAAGAAAAACTAGGCGGCTGGATCGTTGAGGCCGAGGCCTACCTGGGCACGGAAGACCGGGCCGCCCACTCCTACGGGGGCC
>NZ_BOCG01000186.1 GCF_016587775.1 Lactobacillus nasalidis
TCAGTCAGACCATACTTGTTCTGAGTGTAAACAACAGGAGTGTCCTTAGTTGGATCTTCCGGAGTTACGTTCGGAACATCAGTTGAGTAGCCTGGTACGGTCGGAGTTGGCTCGTTTGGAGTCACCTTGGTTGGGTCGTCTGGGTCGTTCTCGTAAGTCGGCGTATCTGCACCTGGAATTGGCGTGTTGTTTTCATCTACAGGGATGATCTTACCGACCTTCTTGTAAGTGAAGACAGCAGTCTTGTCACTTTCATCGAAAGTACCAGTGGTATCAGTCGTATTAACCAGAACGTAGCCGGTAACTACCTTGGCATCGCTCGTTAC
>NZ_BOCG01000187.1 GCF_016587775.1 Lactobacillus nasalidis
CCTATCAGTATCCTGAGTAGGGCGGGACACGTGAAATCCCGTCTGAATCCGCGAGGACCATCTCGCAAGGCTAAATACTAACCAGTGACCGATAGTGAACCAGTACCGTGAGGGAAAGGTGAAAAGAACCCCGGGAGGGGAGTGAAAGAGAACCTGAAACCGTGTGCCTACAAGTAGTCAGAGCCCGTTAACGGGTGATGGCGTGCCTTTTGTAGAATGAACCGGCGAGTTGCGTTAGTCAGCAAGGTTAAGTCAGAAAAGACGGAGCCGCAGCGAAAGCGAGTCTGAAGAGGGCGAGAAGTTGGCTGATGCAGACCCGAAACCAAGTGACCTACCCATGACCAGGTT
>NZ_BOCG01000188.1 GCF_016587775.1 Lactobacillus nasalidis
CTTTCACGGCTATCCCTTGCCTGAGCCGCGCCTGGACCTGTACGCGCGGCCTTTTTTGAAAAAAGGCCGCCTGCATCCGAAGCTGGCCCGGCGGATCAAGGCCGCGGCCGCCAGCGGCCACCCGCTGCTGGTCTTTTTGCCGCGGATCGCGCAAATGCCCCAGTATTTCGCGGCCATCAGCCAGCTTTTGCCCGCTTTGCGCCTGGCCACCGTCCATGCCCAG
>NZ_BOCG01000189.1 GCF_016587775.1 Lactobacillus nasalidis
CGGCCGCATCAAGCTGACCGGCTGCTATACCGGCGACCGGCAGCCCATCATCCAGCTGGCCTTCAAGGACCGGATCGCCGGCTACCAGGCCATCAATTACTATCTCAGCTTCCTCTTGCCTTTTCTGAGCCAAAAATACGGCTTCAAGCGCTACAGCGCCGTGGCCCATTCCCTGGGCTCGCCCTGCGTGGTGGCCACGGAAATGCGCTATGCCAAGAAGAAGAACTTCCCGCACCTGGCCAGCTGTGCCTTGATTGCCGGACCCTTCAACGGGGTCATGTACCTCGGCGACATCCCCAACCTCAACCGCTTGAGCGAAAGCGGCCGGCCCAACATCATGACGCCGCATTATTCCTACATGCTGCGCCACCGGCGGGACTTCAGCCCCGACATCCGGGTGCTCAACATCTATGGCAACGTCTTGGACACGACCAATTCCGACCGCTTCATCTCCGTGGTCTCCGCCAAGAGCATCCGCTATGTTCTGGCCCCAGACGCCGCCTACTACCAGGAAGTCGAGGTCCGGGGCGACAATGCCGAACACTCGCAGATGCATGACGAGCCCTTCGTCATCGGGATTCTGGACCGCTTTTTAGGCTTAGACAAAATAAAATAAAGAAAGGACTCTGACCATTGACTGCCATCTCTTGGATCGATATTTGGCACATCATCTTCTTCGCCAACGCCATCTTGGCCCTCTGGACCGTTTTCCACAGAAAGCGGTCTGTCGCTACCTCCTGGGCCTGGCTGATCGTCTTGATCATCCTGCCCGTGGTCGGCTTCGTTATCTACGGCTTCGTCGGCCGGGGGATTTCCCAGGAAAACCTTTTTGCCATCAACCGGCAAAAGCACATCGGCCTCTCCAACGTGCAAAAAATGATCACCGAGGCCCCGGCCAAGATTGACCAAAACGACACCTCCCCCAGCGCCCACATTTTGATCAAATACCTGGACAAGGACCAGGAGTCGCCCATCACCAAGAACAACAAGCTCAAGCTCTACACTGACGGGCACGCCAAGTTCCGCGACCTGTTTGCCGACATCCGCCAGGCCAAATCCAGCATCAACGTTGAATACTACACCATCTACAATGACGCCATCGGCAACGAGCTCCTCAAGCTTTTGATTCAAAAAGCCGAAGAAGGCGTCCAGGTCCGGGTCCTCTACGACGCCTGGGGGTCTTTCGGCTCCTCTAAAAGCTGGTTCAAGCAGCTGGTCGACGCCGGCGGGGACGTCCTGCCCTTCATCACTTCCCGGAACATGATTTCCCGGAACCGGATCAACTACCACCTCCACCGGAAGATCGTCGTCATCGACGGGGTGATCTCCTGGACGGGGGGCTTCAACGTCGGCGACCAGTACCTGGGCCGGAAGAAAAAGTTCGGCTACTGGCGCGACACCCACCTGCGCCTGGTCGGGTCAGCCTCCCTGCTTTTGCAGGAAAGGTTCGTGATGGACTGGAACGCGTCCGCGGTGCATGAGGAAGAACTGATCAGCTTTGACGAAAAGCTCTTCCCGGACCTGGACGAAAACGACATCTCCAAGGGCGACATGGCCGTCCAGGTCGTTTCCGACGGCCCCGACAACGATGAGCCTTACATGAGAAACGGCCTGGTCCGCCTGATGATGCTGGCCAGAAAGCGGGTCTGGATCCAGACTCCTTATCTGATCCCCGATGAAGCCATGATCGCCGCCTGGCAGATCCTGGCCAGCTCGGGCGTTGACCTCAGGATCATGATCCCCTGCATGCCGGACCACCCCTTCATCTACCGGGCAACCCAGTGGTATGCCAACCAGCTGGTCAAAATCGGTGTCAAGGTCTACACCTACGACAACGGCTTCATGCACGCCAAGACCATCATCGTCGACGACAAGTACGCCACCGTTGGCAGCGTCAACCAGGACTACCGGTCCTACGACTTGAACTTTGAAGACAACGTCTTCGTTTACGACCGGGCCTTCAACAAGGAAATGTCCGACCAGTTCAAAAAGGACATGGAGCAGTCGACCCTGCTCACGCCGGAATTGATCAAGCAGCAGTCCCGCTGGTTGCATGCCTTGCAGAACTTCTCCCGCCTCTTGTCCCCGATTCTGTAAAAAGGCCAAAAAACAAGAATTGTGCACATAAAAAATGGGCTAGCCGATCTGGCTAGCCCATTTTTCTTACGTCGATATTTACCCCGCGCTCCAGGCGCTGCATCAAAAAGGAGGTCACTTCCCCGGCCTGCTTGTTGAAGCGCAGGTAGTAAACCTGGTTGCGGCTGGTCTCCAGCGCCGCGATCGACAAGTCGCCCACGCTCGGCGGGGCCGCGGTCAGGATCACCTGCTTGATCTCACTGTATTTCAGAGTCCGGCGGAAATAGCCGCTCAAAACGACCCGCTTGTCAGCCAGGCCTGACGTGGCTTCCAGGATCCCCGTCAAAATGAAGAGGGCCAGGAAGACGATAAAGCCGGGAGTGCCCATGTCCGAATAGCCCCAGCTGGTGGCCCCCAGCCAGACCAGCAGGATCGGCATGATGACCGCCGTCATCCGCCAGCGGGCCCGCATGACCACCTTGGCCTGGCAGTACCAGCTGTAGCCGGCATAGGCCGCCAGCAAAGTGTCGACGACCAAGTAAAATAACGTGTCCATGGAT
>NZ_BOCG01000190.1 GCF_016587775.1 Lactobacillus nasalidis
CTGCCGCAAGCCGCCGTGCCGACGGCCAGCGACCACGTCTTTACTGCTGCTGACCTGCAGCGGGCGGCTGAAGATTTGGCGCGGGATCTGCCGGAAGCGGCGGCAGGAAACCTGGAATTTGCCCTGGAGGCCCTGGAAGCCGGCAACCTGCCGGATGACTGCGACCGCTATCTGGACTATCTGCTGCCTGAAAAATTCAGCCTGCTGGACTACCTGTCGGCCAAGGGCCTGGTCCTGTTCAACGACTGGCAGCTGATTGCTGAAAGCGCCAAAAATCTGGGCGCGGTCAACGACGAATACCTGGCCGGGCAGATCGCGGCCAAGATGATGACCAGCCGCCAGCAGCTCCGCCTAGATTTGGAGGCCGTCTTGAAAAAAGACAGCCACCACCGCATGTACGTCAGCCTGATGACGCACTCGATGGGCCGGCTGCGCTTTGGCCAGCACCTGGCCTGGGACAGCCGGGAGCCGCAGCAGTTCTTCAGCCAGATGGAGCTTTTGAAGACCGAGCTGGAGTCTTACGCCAAAAAGGGCCAGACCGTGGTCCTGCAGCTCTCCAGCCGCCGGCAGGCTGAAGAATTCAGCCGCAGCTGCCATGACTACGACATCTACCTGCCGCTGGTTGACCAGAAAGACCTGCGGGAGGGGCAGGCGCAGCTGACCGTGGCCGGCTACGCCAGCGGCTTTGTTTTGCCTGACAGCGACCTGGTCTACCTGACCGAAAAGGAGCTCTTCAACCACAGCCAGCGGCCGAAGAAGCGGATCAAGACCCTGGAAAACGCCCAGCGCCTGCGCAGCTACACTGAACTGAAGCCAGGCGACTACGTGGTGCACGTCAACCACGGGATCGGCCGCTTTGAAGGCATCCAGACCTTGGAGACTGACGGCAAAAAGCGCGACTACATTACCATCACCTACCAGAAGGGCGACCAGCTTTTCGTGCCGGCCGACCAGCTGAGCCTGGTGCAAAAGTATGTCGCTTCAGAAGGCAAGCAGCCCCATATCAACAAGCTTGGCGGCAGCGAATGGGCCAAGACCAAGAAACGGGTAGCCGCCAGAGTCGAAGACATCGCCGACGACCTGATCGACCTGTACTCAAAAAGAGAGGCTGAGAAGGGCTTTGCCTTTTCACCCGACGGCCCGGACCAGGCGGCTTTTGAAGCAGCCTTCCCTTATGAGCCGACGGCCGACCAGCTGCGGGCCAGTGCCGAAATCAAGGCTGACATGGAAAAGCCCAAGCCAATGGACCGG
>NZ_BOCG01000191.1 GCF_016587775.1 Lactobacillus nasalidis
CGGCCGCCGTAATGGCGGCTATCAATGCCAATCCGTTCGTCAACCAGCACGGGCTGCCGAATGAAAAGCGGCCGAGTTTCATTTCCAAGAAGAACTGGCTGTTGGCCCAGGACGTGTCCAACTCGGCCAACCTCAACTTCAACGCCAGCCAGCAGAGTGCCGGTGACGTCATCACCGACCTGCTGACCGACCGCTACAACCTGTCTGGCTCAGACACCGGCCACCGGGCCTGGCTTCTGTCCACCCGCTTGAGCAAGATCTCGATCGGCGCCGCTTATGGCAGCAATGGCTACCGCTACTCGGTCAACCAGGTGCTGAACGTTGGCGACAGCTCGCGGACCGCCAGCCG
>NZ_BOCG01000192.1 GCF_016587775.1 Lactobacillus nasalidis
GCCGGGGCCGTCTCGTCTTCGTCGATGCCGTGCCAGATCCAGGCGTCCGGCTCGTTGGCCAGCCAGGACAGCTCCTGCCGGCAGCGGCCGATCGCTACTAGCGGCAGCGGGTATTCCGGATCAAGTTGCGGCACGAAGCTCAAAGACCCGGTCAGCTTGCTGTAGTACTGGCCGCTGAAGTGCGGGTGGTCCGGGTTGTTCAGAGCCGTCTTGGTCAGTTCCCAGCCTTCGCGGAAAATTTCGCTGCGGTCGTTCCAAGACCGGCCGAAGGCCTTGAATTCGTTGCGCCGGTCCCCGCTGACCAGGCCCAAGAGGAAGCGGTGTCCGCTGAGCTGGTCGATGGAAACCGCGGCTTGAGCCACGTGGATCGGGTTGCGCTCGGGCAGAATCAAACCGGCTGAGCCCAGGACGATCTTGTCCGTTGACACTGCCAGCGCGCCTAAAGTCGCCACCGGGTCCAGGCCCTGGCCTACGTCCCCGAAGTACGGGTCATAGAAAGGCACGTCCCGGATCCACAGGGCGTCAAAGCCGGCGTCTTCAGCTGCCTTGGCGCAGTCAAAGAGGTCGCTGACGTCGGGGATCTGGCAGTCCGGGTAGCCCTTGAAAGGCGCCA
>NZ_BOCG01000193.1 GCF_016587775.1 Lactobacillus nasalidis
GCCAGACCGACCTGAACAAGCTTTTTAAGAAAGGATAGCAGATGTACGAGTATTTTGAGGGCATCATTACTGCAGTGAATCCGGCCTATGTCGTGATCGAGGTGGCCGGAATCGGCTACCGGATCCTGACGCCGACTCCATATGCCTACCATGAGGGGGACAAGGCCCGGATCTATATCGAACAGGTAGTGCGGGAAAACGGCATTGCCCTTTACGGTT
>NZ_BOCG01000194.1 GCF_016587775.1 Lactobacillus nasalidis
ACTTGGGCCTGTAGCTCAGCTGGTTAGAGCGCACGCTTGATAAGCGTGAGGTCGATGGTTCAAGTCCATCCAGGCCCATTGAAATGTGAAGATTGCTCTTTACATTTCGGGCAAGATGGAGTAACATCTTAAAAGTTGATATTTACGGGGGCATAGCTCAGCTGGGAGAGCACCTGCTTTGCAAGCAGGAGGTCATCGGTTCGATCCCGTTTGCCTCCATTGGCCGCGAGGCCAAGTTTGTACGTTGAAAACTGAATATCTTAATTCCAAGAAAAAACCGAGAATCATTGAGATCAATGAACGATTGCAAAGCGACCGAGAGAGTTCGAAAGAACGAA
>NZ_BOCG01000195.1 GCF_016587775.1 Lactobacillus nasalidis
AAGGTAGCGAAATTCCTTGTCGGGTAAGTTCCGACCTGCACGAAAGGTGTAATGATTTGGGCACTGTCTCAACGAGAGACTCGGTGAAATTATAATACCCGTGAAGATGCGGGTTACCCGCGACAGGACGGAAAGACCCCATGGAGCTTTACTGCAGTTTAATATTGGGTATCTGTCAAGCATGTACAGGATAGGTAGGAGCCAGAGAAGATAGGACGCCAGTCTTATC
>NZ_BOCG01000196.1 GCF_016587775.1 Lactobacillus nasalidis
GGTCGTTTTTATCAAAGCCGAAGCTGTCGATAACGCCCTGCAGCAGTAGGCAGGGACCAGACAGCTGGCTGCCAGCCGGCCGCGCCAGGTAGACCTCGTCAGCGTTGCGGCGGTTGTAGACGGCGTCAACGTCAAAGTTGGCGCGCAGCTCGCTGCTGGCCACGAAGAAGCGGTGCATCTGCCGCGCCTGCTGGTAAAACTGCCACCAGAAGTCCTTCTGGCCCGCCGGATCCAGCGCGGCAATTTTTTCAGAAATGCTGTAGTCCAGAATCTTGCTTTGGTCGATTTCCAGTTCTTGGAAGAAGTCATCTTGAGCGTAATCGTCAAAATTAGTCATGTCCTCACCCCGCCTTTCTTTAACCTACATGGTTAGACTTCCAGGCAGATTTGTCAATGCTAAAAATGTAAAGCTTGGAAAAAATCCAGAAAAAAACATGATCCCGTTTAAAAACAGAATCATGTTTCGCAAAAGCTGCTTTTCAGCTAAAAATCATTAGTTTTTCCGCTTCTTGTCAATTGTCAGGCCAATCAAGGCGGTCAGAGTCATCAGGCCCAGGCCAAGCACGGACAGAACGCGGGACTTGTCAGTGGCTTCGCCGGTTTGCGGCAGCTTGGCTTGCGCGTTTTGCGGCAGGCTGGCTGCTGACTGCTTGCCGGTGTTTGCCCCAGTGTTTGTTGAGAAGGTGGTTGCCTTCGGTGAAGCCGGGGAGGTCTTGCCCTTGCTGCCAGGCAGGGTCGGGCTGTTTGGACCAGTCGGTGCAGATGGCGCGCCCTTCTTGCCCGGCTTGGACGGCGTCTGGTTCTTAGTGTAGACCACTAACGTGTCCTTGGTCGGGTCAGCTGGCGTCACCTTGTCGCCAACCTTCTTGTTCTTTGGCTTGTAGCCATCAACTGCTGGAACGCTCGGGTCAAGGACCTTGCTTGGGTCGGTCGGGTCGTTCTGGTAGGCCGGGGTCTTGGCACCTGGGATCGGCTTACCGTTTTCGTCAACCGGAACCAGCTTGCCGATCTTCTTGTAAGTGAAGACAGCAGTCTTGCTGCTCTTGTCAAAAGTACCAGCCGTATCAGCCGTCTTGACCAAAACATAGCCGGTGACTACCTTGGCATCCTTGGTCACATCGTACTTGTCACCAGACTTGTAGTCAGTGCCCTTGTCTACGCTTGGAGTCAGTTCATTGCCGTTTTCGTCGACGAACTTTTCAGTCAGGCCGTACTTGGCTGCCGGAGTTTCGTTCTTGGTGTAAACCACTGGCGTATCCTTAGTTGGGTCAGTTGGAGTAACCTTGTCGCCAACCTTGTTGTTCTTTGGCGTGTAGCCGTCAACTGACGGAACGCTCGGGTCAACAACCTTGCTTGGGTCGGTCGGGTCGTTCTCGTAAGTTGGCGTGTCAGCGCCTGGAATTGGCGTGCCGTTTTCGTCAACCGGAACCAGCTTGCCGATCTTCTTGTAAGTGAAGACAGCGGTCTTGTTGCTGTCACTGAAAGTGCCAGTCGTGTTAGTAGTCTTGACCAGAACGTAGCCGGTGATTACCTTGGAGTCCTTAGTGACGTCGTACTTGTCGCCAGACTTGTAGTCAGCGCCCTTGTCTACGCTTGGAGTCAGTTCGTTGCCGTTTTCGTCTACAAACTTTTCAGTCAGGCCGTACTTGGCTGCTGGAGTTTCGTTCTTGGTGTAAACCACTGGCGTGTCCTTAGTTGGGTCAGTTGGAGAAACCTTGTCGCCAACCTTGTTGTTCTTTGGCGTGTAGCCGTCAACTGCTGGAACGCTCGGGTCAAGGACCTTGCTTGGATCAGTCGGGTCGTTCTCGTAAGTTGGCGTGTCAGCGCCTGGAATTGGCGTGCCGTTTTCGTCAACCGGAACCAGCTTGCCGATCTTCTTGTAAGTGAAGACGGCGGTCTTGTTGCTGTCACTGAAAGTGCCAGTCGTGTCAGCCGTCTTGACCAAAACGTAGCCTTCGATTACCTTGGAGTCGCTGGTTACATCGTACTTATCCCCAGTCTTGTAGTCGCTGCCCTTCGTTACGCTTGGCGTCAGTTCATTGCCGTCTTCGTCAACGAAGTTTTCAGTCAGACCGTACTTGATGTTGGTGTAGACAACTAGAGTGTCCTTGGTCGGGTCTTCCGGAGTTACGTTCGGAACATCAGTTGAGTAGCCTGGCACTGCCGGAGTTGGCTCATTCGGAGTTACCTTGGTTGGGTCGTCTGGGTCGTTCTCGTAAGTCGGCGTATCTGCGTCTGGGATCGGGTTGCCGTCCTTGTCAACCGGGACAATCTTGCCTACTTTCTTGTAGGTGAAGACAGCAGTCTTGTCGCTGTCATTGAAAGTGCCGGTCGTGTCAGTCGTATTAACCAAAACGTAGCCGGTGACCACCTTGGCATCGCTCGTTACGTCGTAGCTGTCGCCAGTCTTGTAGTCACTGCCCTTGTCTACGCTTGGGGAAAGTTCGTTGCCATCTTCGTCGACAAACTTTTCAAGCAGGCCGTATTTGGTCTCTGGACTTTCATCCTTAGTGTAAGGCACCGGAGTGTCCTTAGTTGGATCTTCCGGAGTTACGTTCGGAACATCAGTTGAGTAGCCTGGCACTGCCGGAGTTGGCTCATTCGGAGTTACCTTGGTTGGGTCGTCTGGGTCGTTCTCGTAAGTCGGCGTATCTGCACCTGGGATCGGGTTGCCGTCCTTGTCAACCGGGACAATCTTGCCTACTTTCTTGTAGGTGAAGACAGCAGTCTTGTCACTGTCATTGAAAGTGCCGGTCGTGTCAGTCGTATTAACCAAAACGTAGCCGGTGACCACCTTGGCATCGCTCGTTACGTCGTAGCTGTCGCCAGTCTTGTACTCAGTCCCCTTCGTTACGCTCGGTGACAGTTCATTGCCATCTTCGTCGACAAACTTCTCAGTCAGACCATACTTGTTCTGAGTGTAAACAACAGGAGTGTCCTTAGTTGGATCTTCCGGAGTTACGTTCGGAACATCAGTTGAGTAGCCTGGTACGGTCGGAGTTGGCTCGTTTGGAGTCACCTTGGTTGGGTCGTCTGGGTCGTTCTCGTAAGTCGGCGTATCTGCACCTGGAATTGGCGTGTTGTTTTCATCTACAGG
>NZ_BOCG01000197.1 GCF_016587775.1 Lactobacillus nasalidis
CTGTCCGCCGCAAGACTAAGGTTTCCTGGGGCAGGCTCGTCCGCCCAGGGTAAGTCGGGACCTAAGGCGAGGCCGAGAGGCGTAGTCGATGGACAACAGGTTGAAATTCCTGTACTGCACCGAATCGTTATGAGCGATGGAGGGACGCAGGAGGCTAGCAGCGCGTGGTGCTGGATACCACGTTCAAGCGTCAAGTCTGAAAGCGAGTCAAATGCTTGCTTTC
>NZ_BOCG01000198.1 GCF_016587775.1 Lactobacillus nasalidis
GCTTAGCATCAAGCTTGCAGATGGCTTAAAAAAGGTCAATCGCATCGCAATTAAGCCACTGTCAAATGGTTATAAACTCACAGTAGCCTACACTCCAGCTGCAAGCCAGAAGCCATATCTGCCAGACAACTGCCGCTATATCGGTATTGACCCAGGTGTTGATAATGCATTTGCCTGCGTCTCAAATACGGGTGACAAGGCCTTACTCATTAGTGGTCGTGCGATCAAATCCGTCAACCAATACTACAACAAGCGCATGGCGAAATTGAAGAGTCTTCAAGCTCAATACCA
>NZ_BOCG01000199.1 GCF_016587775.1 Lactobacillus nasalidis
AATGCCTGCGGCCTGGCCAACGGCAACCTGGGCTCGGCAGCTTATCCGGGCGTGGGCAAGAACACCGAAAACGAAATGTCGGCAGCTGACATGGCAATCGTCTGCCAGAAGCTGCTGAAGGACTTCCCGGAAGTTTTGAACACGACTTCCATTGCCCAGGCGACTTTTTCAACCGGCTCCAGCCAGACGCAAATGACCAACTGGAACTGGATGCTGAAAGGCCTGAG
>NZ_BOCG01000200.1 GCF_016587775.1 Lactobacillus nasalidis
ATAGAAGCGGCTGGGGGATTGTGGCACTGATTGCAGTCCTGGCCATAGCCGCTGGCAGCTGGCTGACTTACCGGACCGTCCAGCTGGTCCGCTTGAGCCGGCAGGTTGACGTCAAGGTGGACGGCAGCCGCCAGTATAAAAGCGGCCGGGCCGATGCCAAGCTGCTGAAAAAATACGCTGCCTCACAGCCAGCAGCCTTGCTGACCGGCCGGACGCAGGCTAAAAAGCGGTCCGTGGTCCTGCTTTTTGCGGGCCTGACGGACAGTGAGGAAAGCAATGAGCGGATTCTGCGCCTGCTCAAACAGGCTGGAGTCAAGGCAACTTTTGCCCTGCCAGCGGCCAGAGCCAGAGAAAATGACGTTTTGCTCAGACAGCTCCTAAAAAACGGCCAGCAGATCATCGGCAACGGGATCACCGGCAGCGAAGGCAGCGAGGAAGCCGCGGTCTTGCTGCCAAAACTGCAGCTGGCCAAGCGGACCCTGGCGGCTGAAAGCCGGCAGG
>NZ_BOCG01000201.1 GCF_016587775.1 Lactobacillus nasalidis
TACACGGGAGGCCGGGTGAACGTACTGCCTAAGAAGCTTGATAGAATTTATAAAAAAATCAAGCACTATCAAAGGCAGCTTGCCAAAAAGCAAGTCAAAAATGGAGAAGCTGCTTGCGAAAGCAAGAACTACTTGAAGACGAAAGCCAAGCTTCAAGCTTGCTATCGCAAAGCTGGCAATATCCAAAATGACTTGATGCAGAAGTTTACGAC
>NZ_BOCG01000202.1 GCF_016587775.1 Lactobacillus nasalidis
GGACCGGCTTGGCCTGGTCCAGCTCCTGCAGGTAGTCCCGGTAGCACTTGTCCCACTCCTGCCGGTCGCCTAAGCGGGCCAGACCGCTGCCGGCGTTGGGCGTGTAGACCTGGGTGACGTAGAAATCCGGAAATTCCAGGGTAAGGATCCGCCCTTCGGCGTCCATGGGCTCCGGGGCGCCGATTTCCGGCCGGGTCACCAGCGGGTCAAGGCCCTTTTTGTAGAGAAACATCGTGCCCGCGTACCCCTTCCGGGCTGGCTCGCCGCTGGAGCGCCAGACGTAGTCGTATTCCGGAAACAGGTCGGCCAGAGCAGCTTGGTGCTTCTTGCTTGGGCCGCTGGCCGGCAGCTTGGTCTCCTGCAGGGCCAGGACGTCGGGAGCCTGGTCATGCAGCTTTTTCAAGACCCCCCGGGTCAGTTCCGCCCGCGGGGAAGTCCCCGTCAAGGCCGCGTTCAATGAGTCGATGTTCCATGAGATCAGTCGCATTTTTCTTTCACTTTCTGTTTTTCTTTGCTCTTAAATGTCCAAAATTTCCAGAGGGTAGTCCACCGTGTAGTCGGCTCCCTCCTTTTTGAGGCCGGCCGGGTCAAAAGCCCCCCAGGTGCAGGCGCAGGTCGCGCAGCCGGCATTTTTGCCCATCCGGATGTCATACTTGGCATCCCCCAGCATGACCGCTTCCGTCAAATCCAGCCCGTGGCGCTTGACCAGCAGGTCGATTTCGTCGCTGGCCGGCTTGTGGTTGACCACTTCATCGGCACCCACGCAGTCGGCGAACAGGTCGGCCAGACCCAGTTTTTCCAGGTTGTGGACAATTTCCGGGTGGGTCTTGCTGGAGCAGACGAAGAGCTGCTTGCCTGCCAGCTTCAGCTGGGTCAAGGTCTTGACGATTCCTGGAAAAATACGGATCTGGGAATCCTCGAGCAGCTTGTATTCGGCCATGCTTTCCTCAAACAGGGTCTGGGCCAGGTCGCCCCGGTGCCCTTCCTGGGCCCAGCGGGCAATCGAGACGTCGATCGGAATCCCCATGGCCTGGTAGACGGCTTCCCGGCTGGGCACCTTGACCCCGCGGGCCTCAAAGGCCTTCTGCACGCTGGCCGCGTAAATGTGGCGCGATTCACAGATCGTGCCGTCGAAATCAAAAAAGTAAGTTTCCATTTTTCCCCCGCCTTTTCTGCTAAAAAGCTTGCTTGTCTATTCTAAGTATAGCCGAAAATCAGCGCAGGGCGGTCGGCGCGAAATCCTTTTTCAAAATCCGCTGGAACTGGGCATAGTTGTCCACCTCAAACAGGGGGTGGACCGGCAGGGTCTTCTGCCGGTGGCGGTGGTTGTACCAGATGCTGTCAAAGCCGTAGTTTTCCGCCCCCTGGATGTCTGAAGACAGGCCGTCGCCAAAGAAGACGGTCTGGTTGGGACTGTAGCCGCTTCTGGCGAAGAAGTAGTCGAAGATCTCCGCGTTGGGCTTCTGCACGCCGGCTTCCTGGCTGGTTACGATCAAGTCAAAGTAGTCCTTGATCCCGGCCAGTTCCAGCCGGTGCTCCTGGCCGAACTGCTCCCCGTTGCTCAGAACCGCCAGGCTGTAGCCTAACCTTTTGGCATAGCGGAGGGTGTCCTTGACCCCCGGCAGCAGCTCATGGCCGGTATGGAAGTAGCTGTGGAATTCGTCGGCCGTCTCCATCCCGTCCACTTCGACCCCGCAGTACTTTTTGATCAAATCCGGGAACATGACCTCATACAGCTGCTCCAGGGTCAGCTCCCCCTTCTCCAGCCGCCGCCAGAGCCCTTCGTTGTAGGCGTGGAATTCTCTTTCAAAGTCGTCGCTGATCTGCCAGCCGTGGGAACTGAACAGCCGGGCCAGTGAGTCGCTCACCGTTTTTTCGGTGTCGATCAAGGTGTCGTCTACGTCTAAAATAATCTGCTGGTAGCGCATGTTTCCTCCTTCACGCGATTGCATTGCTTGTTTCCGTTACGCGTATTAAGTTTCAATTATAGCTAAAAAGCTGGTCCAGTGCAAAAAATCCTCCCCTCTTTCCCGCCTGCTTCCCCATCCTCTTTTCCACATCTTGGGCCTTACTCCAGCAAGGGGCCACGACATGTTGTGGATAACTTTGGGGAAACTTGTGCATATCTTGTGCCTGCCCGTCATTGCAGCCACCAGGGCTTGTTTTGGCCTTTTTTTGCAGTTTTTCGCCTTTTACTATACGTATACTTGATAAAATATTTTATTGACAAAGCACTTGGAGAAAACTATATTAATCAAGTAAGCAATAGTATTAATTTGAGATAATGGATTGAAGGAGCATAACGTGTCCAGCAAAAATACTTTTCAGCTCTGTCTTTTGGC
>NZ_BOCG01000203.1 GCF_016587775.1 Lactobacillus nasalidis
TCGCCGACGGTCCCAGTCTGACTCGGACCACAAAAACCTCACGGGTCTGGCCAAAAACACCAGGCTCAGTCTGACCCTGGCAGCCGCTTTGGCCCTCATTCTGCAGCTGCTTTTGGGCGCGGCCTGGCTGGCCTGGATCAGCCGCCTGCCGTTTGCGGCCGCGGCTAATGCCGCCATCTGGCCCTTCCTGCCGACGACTCTGGCCAAGCTGCTTCTGCTAGTTGCCCTGGCCCCGCGCCTGCAAGCAATTTTTGCCGCTTACGCTGGCAAGGTCAGCCGCGGCTATCAAAAATAAAAAAACGTCCCGCTTGCCGCGGGTGATGTGACCCCCAAAATTGGGACAAATTAGTATTACGCCGTTAAGGTTGTTAGAACATGATTCCGATATTCAATCGGGGTCATGTTTTTTCGTCCTGTTTTGATTCTTACGTTGTTGTAGTAATCGATATATTTGTGAATAGCTTGTTCAATCTCATTTAGGTCTTTGTATTTGTGCTCCTGCCCATAGAACATCTCACGCTTGAGAATGCCGAAGAAGCCTTCCATTAAGCCGTCGTCTAGAGAATTCCC
>NZ_BOCG01000204.1 GCF_016587775.1 Lactobacillus nasalidis
TAGTCTGGACATACTCTGATCGATCCCTCTATTAGCTAGAGCGGCTTGATATGCATAGTGCTGATATTGCCAGCCACGATCTGAGTGGAAAATAAGCCCGTTAAGAGCCGGATGCTTCTCAAATGCATCATCGGATGCTTCTCAAATGCATCATCTAGCATGGTCATTACTTGCTTAAGGTCTGGGTGCCTAGAAATATTGTAGGAGATGATTTCTTGGGTACAACCATCAATAATTGGAGAAAGGTAGAGCTTTTGATCTTTGAGATGGAATTCTGTCACGTCGGTAAACCAATGTCTGTCGGGAATAATTGCGTAGAAATTGCGCTTGATTA
>NZ_BOCG01000205.1 GCF_016587775.1 Lactobacillus nasalidis
GAAAGAAAAAGACCCGGCTCAAGACTTTACCCTCTATGAGCTCTACGACCGCAAGGAGGTCTGCCGCCTGCTCAACTGGCCGCTTGACGTCAACCGGCCCATGTACGGCTACCGGCTGAGCGGCGACGTCTGCCCGCTCTTCATCACTTATCAAAAAACCGACCAGGAGCAAAGAAACGCCCGCTACGACAACCAGGCCCAGGGCCAGCGCCTGTCCTGGTTCACCCGGACTCCCCGCCACCTGGATTCCCCGGAAGTCCGGCAGCTTTTGCGGGGCGTGGCTGAGGGCCGGCAGGCCACCCGGCTGCCGGTCTTCGTCAAGCGGGCCGATGCCTACGGCCCCAAGTTCTGCTACCTGGGCCAAGCCCAGATCGATCCCGCCACTGTCCGCGAGGTC
>NZ_BOCG01000206.1 GCF_016587775.1 Lactobacillus nasalidis
AAGATCAAGGACGGAATTCTTTATTTGGAGCGGGCAAGAAGAAGCCACGTTCCAAAAGATCAATGGCGTGGCTTCAAGCTGAGCGAAAAGCCTTTGTCAGATGAATTTGGCGTTGTCAGCTACTTCAAAGAAAATGGCCGTTATTACGTTGCCATCCCGTATAAGATCAAGGCTGAGGATGTTAAGCTGCCAGACAAAACAGGCAAAGCTACCGCGGTTGACGTCAATGTTGGTCACTTTGATTATACGGG
>NZ_BOCG01000207.1 GCF_016587775.1 Lactobacillus nasalidis
ATTTCTCTGATCGCCGCCGCATCCGGCGACAGCGACTACGTCAAGTACGCGGTCACTTTGGACAAGGCAGCTAAGGCTGTCGGCGTTGACCTTATTGGCGGCTTCTCGGCTTTGGTCCACAAGGGTTACCAAAACGGCGACCGGGTGCTGATCAAGTCGATTCCAGCCGCCTTAAAGGAGACCGAAAGAGTCTGCGCTAGCGTCAACGTCGGTTCAACCCGCAGCGGGATCAACATGGATGCCGTCAAGGAAATGGGCCAGGTCGTGATCGAAAACGAAAAGATCGATCCGCTCAACAACGGCAACCTGGTGATCTTCTGCAACGCGGTTGAAGACAATCCGTTCATGGCCGGCGGCTTCCACGGGGTCGGGGAAAGCGACGTGGCCTTGAACGTCGGCGTTTCCGGTCCAGGGGTGGTCAAGACTGCCCTGGAAAAGGTTCGCGGCGAATCAATGGACGTGGTGGCGGAAACGATCAAGCAGACGGCCTTCAAGGTGACCAGAATGGGTCAGCTGGTCGGCCAGGAAGCTTCCAAGCGCCTGGACGTTGACTTTGGGATCGTTGACCTCTCTTTGGCACCGACGCCGGCCCAAGGGGACTCGGTGGCCAACATCCTGGAAGAAATCGGCCTGGAAAGCGTCGGCACGCACGGCACCACTGCGGCTTTGGCCATGCTGAACGACGCGGTCAAGAAGGGCGGCATCATGGCCTGCAGCCATGTCGGTGGCTTGTCTGGGGCCTTTATCCCTGAATCAGAAGATGCCGGGATGATCGCGGCCGCCGAGAAGGGGATTCTGACGGTCGACAAACTGGAAGCCATGACCGCGGTCTGCTCTGTCGGCCTGGACATGATTGCCGTACCAGGCGACACGC
>NZ_BOCG01000208.1 GCF_016587775.1 Lactobacillus nasalidis
GCTGGCTGATGGCCGCGAAATACTGGGGCATTTGCGCGGTCCGCGGCAAAAAGACCAGCAGCGGGTGGCCGCTGGCGGCCGCGGCCTTGATCCGCCGGGCCAGCTTCGGATGCAGGCGGCCTTTTTTCAAAAAAGGCCGCGCGTACAGGTCCAGGCGCGGCTCAGGCAAGGGATAGCCGTGAAAGCGCCGGTTCAGCTTCACGCAAGCCAGGCGGCCCTGTCTGACCTCTTTGAGCAGGTCTGCCGGCGGCGTCGCCGTCAAATAGACCCGGCTGCCGGACTTTTTAACCGCGTTGGCCGCGGCAAAATGCAGCTGGGGGCTGCCAGCGTAAGGAAAAGAATCGATCTCGTCGATAATCAGCAGGTC
>NZ_BOCG01000209.1 GCF_016587775.1 Lactobacillus nasalidis
GAGAGTGACTACACGATCAAGATTCCAATGGCTGAAGGCGTTGATTCTTTGAACGTTGCCGCCGCCAGCGCGCTGGCATTTTGGGAAGTAAAAAAAGGCCTGGACTAGCGTCCAGTGATGTGACCCCCAAAATTGGGACAAATTAGTATTACGCCGTTAAGGTTGTTAGAACATGATTCCGATATTCAATCGGGGTCATGTTTTTTCGTCCTGTTTTGATTCTTACGTTGTTGTAGTAATCGATATATTTGTGAATAGCTTGTTCAATCTCATTTAGGTCTTTGTATTTGTGCTCCTGCCCATAGAACATCTCACGCT
>NZ_BOCG01000210.1 GCF_016587775.1 Lactobacillus nasalidis
CCGACGGTCACGGCCGACTTGGTCGACAAGGGGGTCATTGGCAAAAACTTGCCCTACATCTGGCAGACCGGGGGCAGGATGCTCCTGGTGGCCGGAATCGGGCTCCTGGCGGCTTTGGGAAACATTTACTTTGCGGCCCACCAGGCCATGCAGGTTGGCCAGCGGCTGAGAGCGATGCTGTTTGCCAAGGTGCTCAGCTTCTCTGATGAGGAAATCAGCCGCTTCGGGCAGTCGTCCTTGATCACCAGAACGACCAACGACGTCGTGCAGGTGCAGATGACTTTCATGCAGCTGTTGAGAATGCTGATGCAGTCGCCGATCATGCTGGTGGCGGGCTGCATTCTGGCTTATCTTCAGCAGCCGCGCCTGGCTACGGTCTTCGCGATTTCCCTGCCGCTTTTGGCAGCGATCATCGGTTTGCTGATGTATCTCGCGATGCCGCTTTTCAAGAGCATCCAGCAAAAAACCGACCGGATCAACTTGATCTTCAGAGAAGGCTTGACCGGGGTCAGAGTCATCCGGGCCTTTAGGCAGGATCAGCGCGAGCAGGACCGGTTCGCTGCTGCCAACCGCGACTATACCAAAACGGGCATTAAGGCGTACACGATCATTTCCTTCATGCTGCCAGCCGTGACGCTGGTTTTGAGCCTGACCAACGTGGGGATCGTATTTCTGGGCAGCCGGCTGATTGCCGGGCGGATCATGGAAGTCGGCCGCCTGCTCACCTTTTTGACCTATGCTACGCAGATTCTGATGAGTTTCATGATGCTGTCGATGCTTTTCATCGTGATTCCCCGGGCTTCAGTTTCCGCCAGGCGGATCAACGAGGTCTTGGACGCGGAGAATCAATTGCGGGATCCGGTCCAGCCGGTCAAAGCACCGCAGGGACCAGCCAACCTGGAATTTGACCAGGTGTCATTCCGCTATGCCGGTGCCGAAGACCCGGCGCTAAGCGGGATCAGCTTTAAAGCCGCGGCCGGGCAGACCCTGGCCTTGATTGGCGGCACCGGGTCGGGCAAATCCACCCTGGTCAACTTGATTCCGCGCCTGCTTGACGTTGAGCAAGGCGAAGTCAAGGTCAACGGGGTTGCGGTCACCGACCTGCGCCAGAACGATCTGCACGGGCTGATTTCGCTGACCCAGCAGAAGGCAGTCCTGTTTAAAGGGACGGTCCGGTCGAACCTGCTCTTTGGCAAGGCGACAGCCAGCGAAAAAGAAATGTGGCATGCCCTGGAAATCGCGCAGGCGGCCGGCTTCGTCAAGGAAAACGGCGGCCTGGATGCCGTGGTTGAAGCTGGCGGGGCCAACTTTTCCGGCGGCCAGCGGCAAAGGCTGGCGATTGCCCGGACGATCATTAAGGAC
>NZ_BOCG01000211.1 GCF_016587775.1 Lactobacillus nasalidis
TAAAAAAGGTCAATCGCATCGCAATTAAGCCACTGTCAAATGGTTATAAACTCACAGTAGCCTACACTCCAGCTGCAAGCCAGAAGCCATATCTGCCAGACAACTGCCGCTATATCGGTATTGGCCCAGGTGTTGATAATGCATTTGCCTGCGTCTCAAATACGGGTGACAAGGCCTTACTCATTAGTGGTCGTGCGATCAAATCCGTCAACCAATACTACAACAAGCGCATGGCGAAATTGAAGAGTCTTCAAGCTCAATACCATCAGCTCGAAAGC
>NZ_BOCG01000212.1 GCF_016587775.1 Lactobacillus nasalidis
AGAATGAACCGGCGAGTTGCGTTAGTCAGCAAGGTTAAGTCAGAAAAGACGGAGCCGCAGCGAAAGCGAGTCTGAAGAGGGCGAGAAGTTGGCTGATGCAGACCCGAAACCAAGTGACCTACCCATGACCAGGTTGAAGGCGCGGTAAAACGCGCTGGAGGACCGAACCCACGTAAGTTGAAAATTGCGGGGATGAGTTGTGGGTAGCGGTGAAATTCCAAACGAACTTGGAGATAGCTGGTTCTCTCCGAAATAGCTTTAGGGCTAGCCTCGCAAAGAG
>NZ_BOCG01000213.1 GCF_016587775.1 Lactobacillus nasalidis
ACCGGTATTTCCGTGCCCGGGTGGCAGAAGTCACCAAGCAGGCAGCAGGCTTGTCCGGCGAAGAGCTGACCGCCTTTTTGACCAAGGCCAATCAGGAAACCGTGGCTCACAGCCGCCAGGAAAGCGAAGAGCTTTGGGGCCAGCTTTTCAAGGAAGCCATCAAGCTGTCGAAACTGACCTTTAACATGGACAAGAATCTGTAAAAAATGCACT
>NZ_BOCG01000214.1 GCF_016587775.1 Lactobacillus nasalidis
ACGTTCTTTTGAACCTGGTTGGCCGCGTTGAACAAGTCGCTGGTCTTGTCACTGGTCGTGAAGTTGCGCTTGGCACTGACGAAGCCGTTCTTCTTCATGAAGTTCAAGTAGTCCACGAAAATCGGCCGGCTTGGCCAGTAAACCATCAGCAGCGGCCGCTTGTCGCTGGCCGTCGTCTTCGTCCAGGTGGTGCCGTTCTTCAAGATCTTCTTTGGACGGTACCAGCTGTCGGCAGTCAAGTAGCCGTCGACGTTGTCGATGCTGGCAGACGTGTAGCTGTAAGCTTCGTTGTTCTTCGCGAAGGTCTTGTTGGTGTTTACCAAGCCAGTTTCT
>NZ_BOCG01000215.1 GCF_016587775.1 Lactobacillus nasalidis
CCGGACTTGTACATGAAATTCTTCCGCGGCTTGGCGCTGGTTGCGTCAATGTAGTACTTCTTGCCCTTGAGGCTTGACAGAGCCGACAGCAGCTTGCCGCTCTTTGAATAGTGGTAGACGTACTTGCTCCCCTTGACAGTCTTGTTTCTGACCATCTTCCCGGTCTTGGTGAAGTAGTACCAAGAGCTGTTGATCTTGGTCTTGCCCCT
>NZ_BOCG01000216.1 GCF_016587775.1 Lactobacillus nasalidis
GCTTTGGTGTTCTGCCAGCCGTTCTTTTTGGCGGCAGAAACAGACTGACTAAATGGCAGGCTGACAAGCGTAGCCAAAACAGCCGCTCCCGTCATCAGCCATTTATAATCATGCTTTGGGTTACTCATCTTCATTCCTCATTCTAAAAAAAGTCACACTATGTTCAATATCTTTTTTATTTTAATAACTTCATATCGGAAAATCAATGCACATCCTATATTCTCTTAAAAAGTTTTTTCATTTGCCTAAAGAACGTAAAAAAAACTTCTAAGTTAGTTTAAAAAAACAACTTAGAAGCAATAAAAATACTTTTAATTTATATATACGCATATTAAAAGACTACGATTTATCGATAAAATGGTCGATCTGCAGGAAGTATTCTACCAGCTCCCGGTGGGTCTGGCCATCTTTTTGATAATAGTCTTGCAAATCTGGCAGCTGCATCTCTTCCATCAGCTTGGAAGCCGTCTTGTCCTTGCTCCAGCTCTGGTGGCGCTTTTGCATCAAGTCGTACATGTGCTGCTTGACGTCTTCATATGGCTCAAAGACGAGCTTCTTTTTGCCTTCTTTAAATACTAGGTAGTTCTCGATCTCTCTTTTAAAAGTCGCGTGGATGTGCGCCTGCATCTCCGGATACTTGGCCCGGATCCGGTGCAGGTGCCGCTGGCTCTGCTTGGCTTCTGGCGTCCCCTTGTCCGAGTCGATCAGGATGAACCAGGGCTCGTTCAGTTTCGAGAACAAGTCAAAGTTCAGCCAGGCCAATAGACTGCCGCATCCCCCGACCGGCAAAATGAAGAGGCCCTTTTCGGCAAAAGTCGCGTCCACCATCCCGGCCTCATACATCCACTGGTTGATCTTGGTCACGAAACGGACGTCTTCCTGGCCCTCGACCAGCAAAACGCAGCGCGACCGCCCGGCCTGCTGGCTGGGGGCCAGCCCCAAATTGCTGGAAGCTTCAGCCAGCACCTGGTTGTCGCTTAACAGCTGCTGCTTGCCGGCAACCTTCTTGATGATCTTGGTGCCTTCCAGGGGCAAAAGGCCCATCAAATGCGGCGTGCGCGGGATCAAGATGACCTGCTTGTTCTTGGCGACCAATTTTAAGACAGCCTGGGCCAGCAGGGCCTCCTCCTCTGCCGACAGGCTGCTGGCTTCAAAAGCATAGACCACGTTGTCGATGCTGGCATTTTCGCTTTGCGCCAGCAAAAAGGCCAGGATGACGCTGCCGGCTTTGCCCCGGCTGGTCACGCTCACCTTCTCCTGCTGCTTGATCATTTCCGCCAGGTCGGGATTCTGAAAGACAAACTGCGGCGCCGGCGCGCCCAAATCCCGGTAATTGGCCAGAAGCTGCGACAAGTTGCGGCCCAAGCGGTCATCCAGATAATCCTGGATTTCCTTGATCTCCGCCTGCTTGTCGCGGATGGCGCTGCGCACCACAAAATTCAAGGGGCTGGATGCGCTTGATTCCTCATCAAAAAAGACGTACATGGGCATTCGGGCCAGCAGGCTGCGGTAATAGCCCCGGTTTTGATCATCAACCAGCTGAAAGTCCCCGCCGTTTTCCGCGAAGCTGTCGGTTTCCTCCAGATACTGCCTGAGGTCAAAGGACTTTTTGACCGCGAAATCCTCAAAATAGCAGGTGATCGCGATTTCCCAGTCGCCAGCCTTCAGTGCCTTTTCGTTCAAGTCCTGCAGCTTCAAAGGCCGCTTGGCCAAAGAGCCGTTGAAAAAAATGTCCAGAGCCCGCAGAATAGTCTTCTTGCCGACTTCGCCCTCGCCCAGCAAGCTGGTCAGCGGGGCGAACTTCAGCTTGAATTCCCGGTAGCCCCGGAAATTGTGCAGTTCCACCGCCTTAAGTCGCATGTTCTCACCTCAGTCTTGTTGACCGCCGTGTCTTTCCCGGTAATCCTTCCGGCTTACCTTCACCTTCGGGGTCTTCTCCGTCGGGTTGGCCAGCTGCCGGCTCACCCGGTCCAGGCGCGCCGCCTCAGCTTCCCCCCTTGCCTGCATTTCAGCATGCTCGCGGGCTTTGCGCAGCTTCCGGGCCTGGATGTCCTGCATCCACAAGGTCGGCATGATCGCTACCGCCCCCAGAAAAGCACCGGTAGTATTGGCGATCATGTCGTTGACGTCATAAACCCCGAGACCGGTAAATCTTTGAAAATGCTCAATGAAGTAGGAAAGGCAGAAAGCCAGGAAAGTGGTGATCATGATGCTGTGCAGCCACTTGGACCAGGACGGCAGGATATAGCCCAGCGGGATGAACAGCATGACGTTCATCAAAAAGCCGTAACGGCCCCCGTAATTCGAACTGGAAAAGACTTTTTTCAAGCCCCATTTCCAAAAAGCCGGGTTCTCCAGCACTTCCTGCCCAGCGGCCAGCTGGACCGGATGATTGAGATAATAGGCAGCAGCCGTCAGCATTCTTGACGCGCATACGTAGTACACCAAAGCACAGCCGTAAACGAGCGTCACCAATAAGCGCAGAAAGGAGCTCCCCGTTCTGATGGCCCAGTAGCCAGCCAAGACGCAGCCGCCGATTACCACCAGGCGAATCAGCATAGCCAGTTCATGATACATTCTTTTTCTCACTTCCCCTTGCAAAAGTTCTCTCTATATATTTCTTTCTATATATTTTATACCAATGATTGGGCAAGCTCAAAAGCTCTGCCAAATTCATTAAAAGTCAACTTTTTTATTCACCTGAGGTTTAAATGCTTTATAATGTAATTGGTAAATGCTGTGAAATTTTATATTAAAAGAGGAATTAAGACAATGGCAAACAGTAAAAAGTGGTTTGCGGCCACTTGCGTTGCCTTGGCCCTGGCCGCAGGGACGACGCAGTTGCTGCAAACTCAGTCAGTTTCAAACAACCCGTTCAAGACGCAGAAGGTTTCTGCTGACGTCAACGACAAGGATACCTACACGATCCGCACTCAGTCCGATTTGGACAACTTTTTCAAATTAAGTGCCGACACTCAAAGCAACTTTACAGGTTTCAACTTTGAAAACAGCGGGACGATTACCTTCCCAGCCAACCATCAGCTGAACATCATGCGGCACGTGTCCTTCTACTTGAGCGCCAAGTCAACCGGGACCATCAACTTCAACAACACGACTGCAGCCATCAACCGGCACGCCAAGGGCTCTGTCCGTCCGGCCGACGGTCACGCATACTGGCCAACGACCGCCAAGCTTGACTGGTACGTCAGCGGCGACCACAATAACCAAGTTATTGAAAACCTGGACGTGCACGGGTCAGTCGAAGTTTCCTACTCCAATGGGAAGGTTACTACCGACAACCAAGGCGGTATCCAAGTAATCATGCTGCACACTAAGAACATCAACTTCAAGAACATGCAGTTCCACCAAGCACAGACTTTTGACCGGCACGTTTTTGACGTTCTGGGCTGCAGCAACGTAACTTGGGACAACTGTAAGTTCTACGGCTACGGCGGCAGCAAGTTCACTCAAAGCACCTGGGACGCGATCTACAAGCAAGAAGCCAACTCCAGCAAGGGTGTCGGCGGTCACTCCGTCTTGTCTGAAGCTATTCAGCTGGACGTGGCAACTGCAGAAGGCGCCAGCTACGACACTAGTGTAAATTCATCCAACTTCCCGTCAGCTGGTTCAACCCTGCTCGATGGCGCCTCAACTCAAAACGCCACTATCAAGAACTGCTACTTCGGTCCTGAAATCAACGGCACTTCCGGCGGGGCAATCGTCAACCGCGATCCAAAGAAGGCAATGCCGAAGACTACCATCCCATACGGGGCAACCGTCGGCAGCCACGGCGTTGATGATGCCAACAAGATTTCCAGCTACAAGAACATCAGCATTTACAACTCAACCTTTGAAAAGACTGCCAACGCTACTAACGCCAAGCTTTCATACTACAAGGTAATGGCGCCGATCCACCTGCGTTACACTGGCAGACAATCAGCCAGCGACGTCAACTCCTTGAAGGCTTGGAACAACACCTTCAAGAATGTCATTAACCGTGGCGACAACGGGATTCCAGACACTTTGTCAGGACAAGGCAAGGCCCTTTCCAAGACTGACATCTGGCTCTACAAGTCCTGGGCAGCCAACGCGCCGACTTACCTGGCAACGACTTCCACGACTTTCCCGAAGCTGAACTCACACGGCAGCAAGATTACCAAGGCCGTTCTGGCAAGCTCAGCCACCAAGAAGACCACTAAGAAGACTAATGCGCAAGTTTACGCTCCTAAAGCCAAGAACGTCACTGTCAAGGCCGGCAGCAAACTGACTGCCAAGAGCGTCATCACCAACGCAAGCAAGCTGCCTGCCAAGACCAGCTACGCTTTCTCGCCAGCTCCTAACTTGAAGAAGGCCGGCACTTACACGGTCAGCGTGGTCGTAACCTACCCAGACAAGTCAAAAGACACTGTCAAGAACGTCAAGGTCAAGGTTACTGCTGTAAAGAAGAGCACTAAGAAGACGACCAAGAAGTCGACTAAGAAGACCACCAAGAAGACCACTAAAAAGACTACTAAGAAAAAGTAGAATCTAAAATCATCCATTTAAAGCCTGCTACATCGTAGCAGGCTTTTTGTGTTAAACTGGTTATTTGTGGATCACTAACAAGATTTGACAGAAAAAAAGGTATATCAATGAAGCAAGAAAAATTACAGCAATTATGGGAAAAATACAAGGACACGATTCCATACGTCATTTTCGGCGTATTGACGACCGTCGTAAACATTGGCGTTTTCTGGTTCTTCTACCGGCAATTGCACGTCTGGATGATGGTCAGCAATATTATTGCCTGGTTCGCTTCCGTGCTCTTTGCCTACCTGACCAACCGCAAATGGGTCTTTCACAGTGAAGCTGCCAGTTTCGCCGACTACTGCAAAGAAATCACGGCTTTCTTCGCGGCCCGGCTGGCTACCGGCGTTTTGGACTGGCTGATCATGTTCATTTTTGCCGAAAAAATGGGATTCAACGACATGATCATGAAGATCGTTGCCAACATCGTGGTCATCATCCTCAATTATGTCGCCAGCAAGTTTTGGATTTTTAAGTCCAAAAACTCAAAATAAGGAAGCACGTCATGCACAAACCAGAAAAATACCTGCCCTTGCTGGCCTGCCTGGGCTCACTGGCACTGATCAGCGGGCTGACCTTTCAGAATTCCGGGCAATCAGCCCAGCTGACCTTGAAATTCGTCGGTTTGATTGAAAGAGCGCATTTTCGGCTGACTGGCAGCCTGATTGCGGAATATCCGCTTTACCACCTCCTGCGCAAATTGGCGCACACCGCGGAATACTTCTTGCTTGGCGCCAGTGCCGGCTATTTCTTCAGCCGCCGGCAGAAGCATTTCGTTGGGCCTGCCCTGGTGTTATCGGCCTCATGGTCGCTATTGGATCAAAGCAGCAAGCTGCTGGTTCCGGGCCGGGAATTCGATCCAACGGATTTTCCTTTTGACATTGCCGGCTATGTGCTGGGAATCAGCTTTATCCTGCTGGCTCAACGTCTTTATGCTAGAAAATCTTAAATGTTCAGCCTACCGGCTCACGTGTTAAGATGGTTTTACCAGCAAAATTCGTTTTCAGAAAAATTTCTAAAAAAATATCAATGAAAAAAATTTCTAAACACCGCACCGACCTGCTTTACCTGGCCGGGCTAGCACTGGCGGTCCTCTTAGCCGTCCTTTACCAACAACGGACACATGCCCTCTGGCTTTGGTCCGACTGGAGCTTCCATGCTTCCAGAGCAGAAGAGATCTACCAGAATCTGAAAGCCGGCAGTCCTTTGACCTATATCGCCACGCATACTTTTCACAGTACTGGCGTGGCTTCTTTTCTTTTTTATCCCTATCTTTTCTTGTATCCCTGGGCCGGCCTGCGCTTTGTCCTGTCTCCGGTCAATGCCTTTTACGGCTGGTACTTCCTGGTCAACTTGGCGACTGCTTGGCTGAGCTACTGCTGCATGAAGAGCTTCTCCAAAAAAGCTCTCCCCAGCCTGCTCTTTGCCCTGCTCTACACTTTTACCCCCTACCGGATCTACCTGGGAACCGCGGTGTTTGGGGAATTCCTCGCCGTCGCCTTCTTGCCCCTGGTCTTTCTGGGAATTTATGAAATTCTGTGGCGAGACCGGCGCAAGTGGTACCTGCTGGCTATCGGCGGCGCGCTGGTGACTTACGCTCACCTGCTGACCGTCATGCTGGTGCTGGAATTCTTCGCAATCATCATCATTATCAAGCTGATCAGCGATCGCGGGATCGAAAAAGACCGCCTGCTGGCCCTGCTCAAAAGCCTGCTGGCCTGCATCTGCCTGGTCTTGCCGGTCATCGTTCCTTTCCTGACCGACTTTGTCGGCCACGGGGTTACCAGCGCCAAGTTCGGCCTCAGCTACACGATGTCGCTAAGCCAGCTGCTTTTGCAGTCCTTTGGCTTCAGCCGGGGCTGGAAGCTCAGCCCCTATCTGCTCTTTTTCCTGCTTGCCGGCTGGCTGTGGATCAAGGGCCGCTTTGACTGGACCGTTTACGGCCTGGGCTGGCTCTCCTTCATTCTCGCAAGCACGATTTTCCCCTGGCACTTTTTGTCAAAAACTTTTCTCGCGGAAGTTCAGATCACGGCCCGCTATCTCTCATACACCGGCCTTTTCGTGAGCCTGCTGGAAGCCAAATATCTGGCAAACGGAATCACCCGACTGACGCCCCGCAAAAGAAAAGCCCTGACTGTCCTGCTGCCCCTTTTCGGCGTGCTCACCTCTTGCTCGAGCATGTACCTGCAGGTTCAAGTGATGAAACACCCGCAAAGACTGGCCAGCGTGCGGCGCTCATCTCTGACAAAGCTGCCGCAGACCACCATCAGCAACCAAGACTACAGCAAGATTTTCAATTACCAAGTAGTTTACGGTGAATACGACTACTATCCTGCCGCGGCCAAAAAGTACCGAAAGCAGATCGCCCGCCAGGTCGCCCTGCTCAATAAGAAAAAGGTCAAGCTGCAGACCAAAGCTGGCAGCAACCAGCTCACCTACACGATCAAAAGCAAAGGCGGCAAACTTGACCTGCCTGTACTGTCCTACCAGCACACAAGAATCAGCTTAAACGGCCAAACTGTTTCTTATCAAGTCAGCCAGCGCGGAACCGTGCAGATCAAGCTGCCAAAGGGAAACAGCCGGATTGTCGTCAGCTACCAGCCCGCCAAGTGCTACTACTATGCTTTGGCCTTTTGCCTGCTCAGCTGGCTCACTCTGGCATTTTACATTTACAAAAAACACCTGTCTTAAGAGCATCTGATGTGACCCCCAAAATTGGGACAAATTAGTATTACGCCGTTAAGGTTGTTAGAACATGATTCCGATATTCAATCGGGGTCATGTTTTTTCGTCCTGTTTTGATTCTTACGTTGTTGTAGTAATCGATATATTTGTGAATAGCTTGT
>NZ_BOCG01000217.1 GCF_016587775.1 Lactobacillus nasalidis
GCGCCTAAGCGTGGCCACCGTTTTTTTGCCTTGCGGCATCAGTCTTTCAAAAATTCTTTTACGGCCGCCAATTGCCGGCTGGCATCCTGGACGCCTACCTGGTAGACGGCCTTCAGACGCCTAGGATCTTTTTCCATGGCGCTGATGTCGATTGCCCGGCTGGGCCGGAAAACAAACAGCTTCCCCGCCGCCTCCTGGTCAGCAATGTAGGCCAGTGAGTCATTGTACTCTTGAAAGCGGCGGTGCAGGCGGTCAACTACTGCCGGGTATTTTCTCAGCGCCCGGTCGACCAGCGGCTGCATCCGGGAAGGCACCTTCTGATAGCCGGCTGGCTGCGTCAGAATGACGACCGCTTTTTCATAGCCTTTTTCCAGCAGGAAGCGGGCCGGGATCGAGTCGCTGATCCCCCCGTCCCAGTAAAAGCGGCCGCCGATTTCAACCGGCCGGGAGAAAAAAGGGATCGAAGCCGAGGCCCTGATCCAGGCCACGTCGTTCCCCTTGCCGGTGGTCAATTTGTGGTAGACCGGCCGGGCCGTTTCAATATCTGTGGCCACGCACCAAAAGTCCATCGGATTTCTGGCAAAAGCCGCCGTGTCAAAGGGGTCCAGAACTTCCGGCAGCTTGCGGTAGCAGAAATCCGCCCCGTACAAGTCCCCCGTCGTCAGCCAGGACCGCCAGCTCTTGAACTGCGGCCGGG
>NZ_BOCG01000218.1 GCF_016587775.1 Lactobacillus nasalidis
AGAGGGTGAGAGCCCCGTAAGCGAAATCCAAAGAAGGCCTATCAGTATCCTGAGTAGGGCGGGACACGTGAAATCCCGTCTGAATCCGCGAGGACCATCTCGCAAGGCTAAATACTAACCAGTGACCGATAGTGAACCAGTACCGTGAGGGAAAGGTGAAAAGAACCCCGGGAGGGGAGTGAAAGAGAACCTGAAACCGTGTGCCTACAAGTAGTCAGAGCCCGTTAACGGGT
>NZ_BOCG01000219.1 GCF_016587775.1 Lactobacillus nasalidis
CAAGCTTTTTAAGAAAGGATAGCAGATGTACGAGTATTTTGAGGGCATCATTACTGCAGTGAATCCGGCCTATGTCGTGATCGAGGTGGCCGGAATCGGCTACCGGATCCTGACGCCGACTCCATATGCCTACCATGAGGGGGACAAGGCCCGGATCTATATCGAACAGGTAGTGCGGGAAAACGGCATTGCCCTTTACGGTTCCAAGAGCCAGCAGGACAAGGGCCTGTTCA
>NZ_BOCG01000220.1 GCF_016587775.1 Lactobacillus nasalidis
CTTCCCGGTCACCACCAGCCCCAGGGCCAGCACGTAAGTCAGCATCCCCCCTGTTTCCAGCAGCAGCCGCGGCTCTAGGAGCTGCTGGCAGCAATAAGTCAGCCCCAGCAGGTCCGCCCGGCTGATTTTGCGCCGCTTGAAAGCCAGGCCCGCCGCAAAGACGTAGCTCAAGCTGGCCCGGATGAAGCCGGGCTGACCGGCGCTCAGGAAGATCTCAAACCCCAGCAGGCAGCAGCTGCAGGCGAAAACTTCCTCTTTGGTCAAGTGCAGGCAGCTGCCGATCACGGACAAGACGAACACATAAATGCCCACGTGCATCCCCGAGATGCTCAAAATGTGGATCACGCCCAAGTCCCGGTAGGTATTCAGATTGTCCTGGTTGTCCCCGGCGGGATTTTCCGCCAAAACCAGTTCACTGGCAAAAAAGGCCAAAAGGCGCGGCAATTGTTTCAGCCGGCAGCTGATCCGGTAGCGCAAACCGTGCAGGCGCGTCAGCAGGCTGGGGGCCGCCGGGGCCAGCTGGTAATCCGTCAGTTTGAGCTGGCGGCTG
>NZ_BOCG01000221.1 GCF_016587775.1 Lactobacillus nasalidis
TTGAATTCAGCTCGCTCGACTTGCATGTATTAGGCACGCCGCCAGCGTTCGTCCTGAGCCAGGATCAAACTCTCAATTTGAAATTGAGCCTTTTTAATCTGCTCCAGATTATTTGCTTGCGAATTGACTTCGCTTATTTGATTGGATCAAACTTTGTTTGACCCGCACACTGCGAAACTTTGTTCAGTTTTCAAAGTACCAACTTGCGTCTTTGTGACGCAACGTTTTATATCTTACTCGCTTGTTGACTTATTGTCAACAGCTTTCTGATATTTTCTTTTTGCCTCCGCGAGACTTGCTTGTCTCACGCGGCAACAAATATTAGTATACTAGAAAATTCTGATTCGTCAAATCTCCAGGTTAATTCGTTTTATCCCCGGCTCACCAGGATGCGTTGTGATTAAGGTCTTTACTCTTTTAGAATAATTTTGGCTTTTTTCTCCTTAAAAACCTGGCAAAAAAATGAAAAAGTTCGATTTTTGCTTTTTTCTGCCCATAAAAGCGGCCATATTTTTTTCGTTTTTGTTCTTAATTAATTTTCCAGTCATTCTATGGTAAAGTGTTTTTAGAAATATTTCGAAAGGAGATCTCTATCATCAAACAATACGATCTAGCCGTGATCGGCGCCGGTCCGGTAGGCCTTTTCGCGGCCTACTTTGCCCGCCTGCACGGCCTCAAGACGGTCATCCTCGAATCCTTGAACGAACCGGGTGGCCAGCCAGAAATGCTTTACCCCTTTAAGAAGATTTTAGACATTCCCGTCTTTCAGGAAATTACTGCCGCCGACTTGACCAAGCGTCTTTTAGCTGGCTTGACCGACCAGGACCTGGTCACCGGCCACAAGGTCAGCAAGCTGACCCAAGACGACGGCCTGGTCATCGACGACGAATACCAGGTCCGCAGCATCATCATCGCGACCGGCAATGGTGCCTTCAAAGCCAAAAAGTTCCCGCTCAAGGCGGACGGGGCTGCTGAAGACCGCATCCATTACTTTTTCAAAAATCCGCAGCAGTTCGCCGGACAGAAAATCGGCATCTTCGGCGGCGGCGACACGGCCCTGGACTGGTCACAAGAATTGGCCGACCTGGCCCAGGTCACCCTGGTGCACCGGCGCGACCAGTTCCGCGGCATGGAAAGCAGCGTCGACAAACTTAAAGCCAGCGGCAAAGTAACCTTCAGGACTCCTTACCTGCCTAAAAGCCTGCAGCTTGCCGGCGGGCAGCTCAAGATCGGTCTCAAGCAAGTCGGCGGCGATGAAGTCCGTGAGGAAAGCTTCGACCAGATCCTCGTGGCTTACGGCTTCCGCGCTGACAACCGCTTCGTCAGCAAGTGGGGCGTTGAGCTGAAGCAGGGCTTGATTGACGTTGACCGGGCAATGCAGACCAGCGTTGCCGGAATCTACGCGGTTGGCGATGCCTGCGGCTATCCCGGCCGGGTGCCGATCATCGGCATCGGCTTTGGTGAAGCCCAGATCGCGGTCAACGCGATCATGCAGGACCTTTTCCCGGAAAAAAGCCTGACGATTCACTCTACTAGTATTTAAGAACTGAGGTTAACACATGCCACTGATTGATTTTATTCTGCACATCGATGACCACTTGGTCACCATTGTCAACAACTTTGGGGCGGGAAGCTACCTGGTCATTTTTGCCATCATCTTCATTGAAACTGGCCTGGTGGTCTTTCCCTTCCTTCCCGGCGACTCGCTGATCTTCGCTGCTGCCGCCATGGCTGCCAACCCCAAGTACGGCTTGAATGTCTGGCTGCTCTACCTGGTTGCCGCCGGCGCCGCCATCATCGGCGACAGCGTCAACTACGAAATCGGCAAATGGTCGGTGCACTCCGGTGCCAAGCACAGCTGGTTCAACAAGCTGATCAATGAAAACAATCGCCTGGCCGCCGAGAAATTCTTCGAGCGCCACGGCTCCATCACCATCGTGATCGGCCGCTTCATCCCCTTCATCCGGACCTTCGTGCCTTTTATTTCCGGCGGCAGCAAGATGCACTACCGGACCTTCGTCATTTACAACATTTTAGGCGGTCTGCTGTGGACCGCGCTCTTTACCGGGATCGGCTACTTCTTCGGCAATTTCCCAATTGTCAAGGAACACTTCTCCTTGATCGTGATTGCTATCATCCTGGTTTCAGTCGTCCCGATCCTGATCGTGGCCTTGAAGAAGAAACTGAGCATGCGCCGCGAGCAGCAGTTCAAATAGAAATACTGCCCAAGCAAAAAGGACCCTGAGGGGTCCTTTTTTATTGCCTTTTTAGCGGCGTCTGAGCAGATAGCGCGCCAGGAAAAGCTCGTAGATCACGCCGCCTACGGCGAAGCAGGCCGCGAAGAAGCCTTCCGTCAGCACATTGATGACCGGATCGGTCGCTGGATCAAAGAGCCAGTTGTTGTTGTGGAAAAAGAAGGTGTGAAAAATTCTGAAAAAGCTGTCGAAATCGCTCAAGGCAAAAGGCATGACGGCCACCGGCAGCAGCATCAAAACCAACGCCTGCGTCTGGCTCAGCCGCAGCGGCTTTTTCCGCTGGCTGAAATAAAAGCTGACGGCCAAGGCCAGCAAAAAGAAGATTTCTGCCAGGACAAAGAGGCTTTTGACTTCGGCAAAATGTGAGGCCGCTGAAGCCGAAGTCGGCAGGTCGCTCATCTTGAGCTGGTGCTTGCCCGGCCAGAGCAGGTAGAGCAGCAGCTGGTTGTAATTGCTCATCACCTGACCCACAGTCAGATTAACCGTCTGATAGGTCTTTTCCAAAAGCGTAAACAAGAGCAGCAGCGGCCAGCTGAACACGATCGCCCCGACCACGGCACTGGAGACCGCGAACAAAAACTGATAGAGCAGCTCAAGCAGCTGCGTCAAAAATTTTTTCATAATGAGAACTCGTCCAAATCATTCACTAAATAAGTTGGAGGCGTAAGCCCGGCCAGGTCTTCCTTCCGGGTCACCCCGGTCAAAGTCAGCAGGGTATCGACGCCACTGTTGATGCCAGCCATGATATCGGTCGGATAGTTGTCGCCAACGATCAGAGCCTCGCTGGCCGCGGCTTTGGCCAAATCCAGGGCCCGGTTGACGATGATGGCTTCCGGCTTGCCGATAAAGACCGGCTGTTTGCCAGAAGCAACCGTCAAGGCCGCGCAGATCGCCCCGTTGCCCGGCCGCAGCTCGCCGCCGACTGGCAGGTTCTGGTCCGAATTGGTTCCGATGAAGACGGCCCCTCTTTGGATGCAGCGGGTAGCCACCATGAGCTTGTGGTAGGTCAGGTCCGTGTCCATCCCCACGACCACGTAGTCGGGATGTTCCTCATCATAGTAAAATTCCGGCCGGTCCAGCAGTTCCTTCCACAGACCGATCTGGCCGATGATGTAGACGCCGACCGGCCGCTTTTTTTCTTTCTCCAAAATGTAGCTGGCCGTAGCCATGCTGGGAGTGTAGATCTTGTCGACGCTGGTTTCAACGCCGTGGCCCTTCAGCTTGTCCGCCACCATCTGCGGAGTTCTGGTCGTGTTGTTGGTCAGAAAAAGGTAGTCCAGACCGGCCTCTTCCAGCCGCTTGACAAAACGGACGCCTGATTCAATGGTATCTTTTCCGCGGTAGATGGTGCCATCCAAATCAATCAAAAACAAACGGTATTTTTTCACGACTTCTTCCTTCTAATCACAAATGCCTGGTGCCGGCCCCGGGTTTTCTTGCGTCCAGCCGCGTAGCTGCCCTTTTTTGGCCGGCCATCCTTGACCTTCTTTTCACTGAAAGCGGCCTTGTTCTTGCTCCGCTTGCGCGGCGGCCGCC
>NZ_BOCG01000222.1 GCF_016587775.1 Lactobacillus nasalidis
CCGCCGCGGTATCGATGTGCCGGTAGCCGGCGTCCTGGGCAGCTTCCACCGCTGCCTGGGCCACGTCCCCGTCCGGGGTCTGCCAGGTGCCGAAACCGATCACCGGAATCTTGACGCCGTTGGCGAGTTCATAAGTATCTTCCAAACTATGCAAAGTCATTGTTTCCCTCCTGTCAGAATCAACTTACTTTTTGTAATTTAGATTATTATAACAAAAAAATCCTCCCCAACGGGAGGATTCTTTGTTACATTATTGTTTCTTTTAGTCGAGCTTGGCCAAGTTTTCCTTCAGCTTGTTGGCTGAAGCTTCCAATTTAGCCTGCTCGTCAGCTGGCAGGTCCAGAACCGGCACTTCTTCAACCCCGTGCTTGCCAACGATTGACGGGTAGCCGATGTAGGTCCCTACGGATTCAACGTAGCAGCTGGTCGGGCCGTAGAACTTGGCGTCAGCGAAGACTGCTCTGGCCAGACGCACCGCGCAGGTTGCCACGGCGTAGCAGGTGTAGCCCTTGCCCTTGCCGACCATGAAGGCGTTGTCCTTGCTCAAGCGGTCCATTTCCGTCTTTTCTTCTTCGTTGAAGAGGTCGGTAGCCGGACGGTTGTTGATGCGGACAGTTGACCAGGCCGTGAATTGGCTGGACCCGTGCTCGCCCAGGTTGAAGCCGGAAACGTTGCTTGGGTCTTGGCCCAGCTTTTCGCCGACAACCCGCTGCATTCTGGAAGTGTCCAGGAAGGTCCCCGTGCCGAAGACCTGGTTCTTTGGCAGGCCGGTTTCCTTTTGCAAGATTGAAGTTACCACGTCACAAGGGTTGGAGATGTTGATGATCACGCCCTTGAAGCCGCTGTCCTTGATCTTCTTGCCGACTTCAACCGCGTTCTTGGTGTTGATCGGGAATTCAGCAAAGCGGTCGCCAGTCTTGATGGTTGCGGCCACGTCCCCGAAAGCGGTGATGATTACGTCAGTATCCGCCAATTCGCTCCAGTCGCCCCAGTTGACCTTGACGTAGAAGTCGTTTCTTGCCAGGGTGTCGCGCAAGTCGCCCCATTCAGCCCGGCACTTGTCTTCGTTCTTGTCGAGCAAAACCAGTTCGTCAGCCACGCCATGCGTGAACAAGGTAAAGGCGACAGTTGCCCCGACGTGTCCCAAGCCAATCACTGCTACTTTTCTCATCAAAGGTTCCTCCTTGTTTTTTAATGTATAGTCAATTATTTTCTCATAATCAACAATAAAACATTTTTAGACAAAGCGCAAGCCTTGACCGCTTAAAAAAAGTTCAAGATCTGATAAATTTTCAAGAAAGACCGGAAAAAAGCGGACAAAAAAAGAACTTCCAGCCAAAGCGGAAGTTCTTTTGCTTTTAATCCTTAAAACTGAATTCCAGCATGTCCTGGTCCGTACTCAGATTCGACGGGTTCGGATCATTTCGCTTCAAGTGCCCCAGCGGGTAGAAGCCGTTGCTGTAGTCCCTGTCCTTGGCAAAAACCAGGATCCGCTTGCGCTGCGGATCATAGCCGATTTCGCCGGTCGTGGCGTGAACCAGCTCCTGCCCGTTTGCAGTCGGCAGACTGACTTTCTGCTTGCTGATCAAGAGACCAGCCTGCTTGCCTGGCTGAAAGTCCAGGTCAGAGTCCATCTTCCACTGCTTGAGCAGACTGAGGCTGGCCGGCGACTTGGGCATGATGCCAGTAACCTTGTCCTTCTTGCTGGACAGCTCAATCTTCAGGGCACTCTTCTTGTGATAGTTGGTCGATTTGACGGCCTTGCGGTATTCGGATTTGTCAAAGGCTTCCGAGCTGTTCTCGGCCTGCTGGCCGCTGCTGCTGACAGCCGTGACTGCTGTCCCGGCAATGATCGCCAGAATCAAGCCAATGACCCCTTTTTCTAGTTTCTTCATATACACAGACACCTCATATTACTAATTGAGATGAAAAAATTTACCTGTTTTTCACCCTCCAACACTCTATTGTAACTGAATTATAAATCAATTTCCAATAAAATTGGGCAATGATCTGCTCTTTCCCCGGTCGCGATCATTTCCGATTTCTTCACTTGGTCGGCCAGACGGTTGGAGACCAGCCAGTAATCGATTCTCCAGCCTGAATTGTTGGCCTTGGCCGTGCGCACCCGCTGAGCCCACCAGGAGTAGACCCCTTCAACCGGCCCGTGCAGCTGGCGGAAGGTGTCGGTGAAACCGGCATCCAGCAGGCGGCCGAAGCCGGCCCGTTCCTCATCCGTAAAGCCGGCGGAGTGGTGGTTGGATTCCGGGTGCTTCAAGTCGATTTCCTGGTAGGCCGCGTTGAAGTCGCCGCTGGCCAGGACCGGCTTGGCCTGGTCCAGCTCCTGCAGGTAGTCCCGGTAGCACTTGTCCCACTCCTGCCGGTCGCCTAAGCGGGCCAGACCGCTGCCGGCGTTGGGCGTGTAG
>NZ_BOCG01000223.1 GCF_016587775.1 Lactobacillus nasalidis
CTACCTCCTTGAAACATGCTTTCTTTTGTTTCGAGGGGGTATTTTGTTGTACTATTATACGAAACTTGAGTAAAAAAAAAGCCTCCGCGAGCGGAGGCCGGATTGCTACCTAAACAAGTGCTGAAGCAGTTGTTTCAAGTACTTAGGAGGTAATGAGCCAAAGGTTCATAGGGAAAATACCTCTGTTCACATATCCTAGTTTTGAGATTGATGTTCTCGAAGTGCATCTTGGCTGTAGCACATTTGAATAGTATAATGTGGATATTACGAAGATGAACCAGAGTTCACATCTGATGTGCAAAAAATGGTATCAGCTGATTACTTGTACCGAACTGGTTGGGGCGCTTAATAGGCGCCTTTTTTATGCTCAAAAGCCCCGCATCTAATCACGGATGCGGGGCTTTCTGTTCTTACT
>NZ_BOCG01000224.1 GCF_016587775.1 Lactobacillus nasalidis
GAAGCCGGCCAACGGTGAAATCGTCTTTTTGGGCGAGTCCCTGGCCAAGCTGTCTGCGCCAAAAATCGTGGCTGCCGGCGTTTCCCAGGTTCCTGAAGGCCGGCGCATCTTCGCCGGAATGACGGTCAAGGAAAACCTGCAGCTGGGCGCCTACCTCCGCAAGGACAAAGACGGCGTGCAAAAAGACATGGAAGCAATGTTCAAGCGCTTCCCGATTCTGAAGGAGCGGCAAAAGCAGGACGCGGCGACCCTTTCCGGTGGTGAGCAGCAGATGCTGGCCATGGCCCGGGCTTTGATGGCCCGGCCGAAGCTGCTCTTGCTGGACGAGCCTTCAATGGGTCTGGCACCGATCTATATTCAGGAAATTTTTGATATCATCAAGAGCATCAACAAGGAGGGCATGACGGTTCTGCTGATCGAGCAGAACGCCCGGCAGGCCCTCAGCATTGCCAGCCGTGCCTATGTCCTGGCTTCTGGGGAAGTCAAGATGTCCGGCAGCGGTCAAGAGCTTTTAAACGACCCGGCGGTTCAAAAAGCCTACCTGGGTGGTTAAAAAAGGTCGCGCTTCGGCGCGGCCTTTTTTGCTGGCCGGCGAGCTTGAAAAAAAGCCGGCATCGGGTATAATTAATTTTAAATTAAGAAAAGTGCTGATAATGAGACGGCTTTTTAATGCATTTAGGAGGAAAAGATGGCGGGATTCAACACGCGATTAGTTCACCAGCCCAAGCAGGGCGACAACAATACCGGGGCTGTGGCGGTGCCGATTTACAAGGCAACGACTTTCGCCTATCCAAAGATTGGCGCGGAAGTGAAATACGACTATTCCCGGTCGGGCAACCCGACCCGCAATGCCGTTGAAGAACAGCTGGCCAGCCTGGAGGGCGGCAGCCGGGCCTTCGTTTTTGCCAGCGGGATGGCAGCGATTCACGCGGCCCTGGCAATTTTTGAAGCGGGGGACCACATCATCATTGGCGACCAGATCTATGGCGGGACCTTCCGCATCGTTTACCAGTACTTTCAACAGCGGGGCCTGGAATTTACGGCCGTTGACACCCGCGACCAGCAAGCTGTTGCCGGCGCGATCAAGAGCAATACCAAGGCAGTTTATTTTGAACCGGTGACCAACCCGCTTTTGCAGGTGACGCCGGTTGCCGGGATCGCCAAGCTGGCCCATGAACACGGGCTTTTGGCTATCGTGGACAATACTTTTTTGAGCCCTTACCTCTTGCGGCCGCTTGAATATGGAGCTGACCTGGTCGTCCACAGCGCGACCAAATATTTGGCAGGGCACTCGGATGTCAGTGCCGGGGCCGTCATTGCCAAGGACGCGGATCTGGCAGACCGGGTCTATTTTGTGCAGAATGCCATCGGGGGGATTTTGTCGCCGGAAGATGCCAATGAACTGGCCCGGGGCATCAAGACTTTGTTCTTGCGCCTGGACCGGCAGATGGAAAACGTGCTGGCGATCGTCGGCTTTTTGAAAAAGCAGGCTGGCATCGACAAGATCTACTACCCAGGCGACCCGGACCTGGCCGGCTACGAGGATTTGTTCAAAGAAGCCAAGGGCGCCGGCGGGGTCTTCTCCTGCGAACTGGATGACGGGGTCTATGACCCGGTGGTCTTTGTCAACAGCCTGCAGATTTTTGGCCTGGCTGTCAGCCTGGGCGCGGTGGAAAGTTTGGTTGAGCTGCCGAGCAAGATGAGCCATGCGGAACTGTCGGCCAAAGAGCAGCTGGCCGCGGGCATCAAGCCGGGCTTGATCCGCTTTGCCGTCGGCATCGAAGACGCGGCTGACTTGATCGCGGACATTGACCAGGCCCTTGCCAAGGCAAAAAGATAGCAGGATTTGAGGAAACGGAGAAAAAACATGACGGAAAAAGATTCATTGGCTTTTGAAACCATCGTTGCTGAAGCAGGGAGCGTCAAGGACGGGGCCAACCCGGTGGCACAGCCGCTTTATTTGTCAGCCTGTTACCGGCACCCTGACCTGGAGCAGGCGGTCAATTTTGACCGTTTGCAGGGCTTTACCTATTCAAGAGTGGAAACGCCCAACCGGAAGACGGTCGAGCAGACCCTGGCCAAGCTGGAAGAGGGCTGCCAGGGCTTTGCCGTGGCCAGCGGGATGGCTGCAGTGCAGCTGGTCTTGAGCGTCCTCAAAACCGGGGATGAGGTTGTCAGCCTTGACGACCTCTATGGCGGCGACTTCCGTTACTTCCGCCACCTGGAAGACCACTTCCAGATCGCTTTCAAGCTTTGGGACGGCAAGCAGCTGTCAGCTTTGACCGGGCTTTTGACTCCTAAAACCCGGCTGGTCTGGCTGGAAACTCCGTCCAACCCGATGATGAAGAGCGTTGACATCCAGGCAGTCGCCGACGCCGTGCACGCCTACAATCCAGATATTCTGGTCGCCGTCGACAACACTTTTTACACTCCGTTTTACCAAAAGCCGCTTACCCTGGGCGCGGACGTGGTAATTCACTCGGCGACGAAGTACCTGGGCGGGCACAATGACATTTTGGGCGGGATCGTGGTCGTCAAGGACCCGCAGCTGGCCGACTTTTATTTCCAATATACGATCACCGTGGGTGACACCATGTCGGCTTTTGACTGCTGGCTTTTGACCAGAAGCTTGAAGACTCTGCCTTTGAGAATGCGCCAGCACACGGCCAGCGCGCAAAAAATCGTTGCCTTCCTTGAGAAGGCGCCGCACGTGGAAAAGGTCCTTTATCCAGGCAAGGCCGGCATGATTTCCTTTTACCTGGACAGTGACGCCGAAGTTGAAAGGGTCCTGGGCAGCGTCAAGCTGATCACTTTTGCTGAAAGCTTGGGCGGAGCCGAAAGCCTGCTGACGATTCCGTATTACCAGACCCATGATGACGTGGCCGAAGACCAGCGCCTGCGGCTGGGGATTACGCCGCGCCTGCTGCGCTTGTCAGTCGGCCTGGAAAACGCTGACGACCTGATTGCTGACCTGGCTCAAGCTCTCGGCGAATAATAAAAGTCCCGGACTTCCTTATGAAAGGTCCGGGACTTATTTATTTCCAGGTTTGTTCATATACATCTTCTTTAAAGCCGCAGGTCAAGTGCTGGCCGTCAACGACCAGGGGACGCTTGATCAGCTTGCCGTCTTTGGACAGCAGGTCGGCTGCTTCCTCCAGGCTCATGCTGTCCAGCTTGTCCTTCAGCCCCAGCTGCCGGTAGTGCTGGCCGCTGGTGTTGAAGAAGTAGCGCAGACCCCGGTCCTGGTACTTGGTCAGCCAGGCCAAAAGGTCGCTTTTTGCCGGCGGGGTTTCCACCAGGTCCTGGAAGTCATAACTGAGGCCGCGGTCGTCAAACCATTTCTGGGCCTTGCGCGAAGTGGAGCAGCGCTTGTAACCGTAAAATTTTGGCATGTTTTTTCCCTCGTTTTCTACATTTATAATCCGTCTATTTGAGTTTACAGCAAAAAAACTGCCAAAAACAGGAATTTGCCTGGCAAAAGACTTGAGCTTGGCCGGCAAAGCGTGCTATACTAACAGAGTTGCAATTTGAGTGATACCTCGATTCTGCAACCGCGCAGATAAGGTTGACAAGCCTGCTTAAGGCAGCACCTTTGATGGCGAGTCTAAGTAATTTTATACGGAGGTGTACTAATGTACGCAGTTATCAAGACCGGTGGCAAGCAATACAAGGTTGCCGAAGGTGAAAGTATCTTCGTTGAAAAGCTTGACGTTCAAGCCGGCGAAGAAGTTGTTTTTGACCAAGTTATCCTGGTAGCCAATGGCGACGACGTTAAGGTTGGTACTCCATTGGTTGAAGGTGCTAAGGTAGTTGCCAGTGTTGACAAGCAAGGCAAGGAAAAGAAGGTTGTAACTTTCAAGTACAAGCCAAAGAAGCACTCACATTCTAAGTACGGTCACCGTCAACCTTACACCAAGGTTACTGTTAAGAGCATCGAAGCTTAGTAAGAGGTGAACACTATGATGATGAACATTCTTTCAAACGCAAAGTTACTCGCCCACCACAAGGGTGGTGGTTCAACTGCCAACGGTCGTAACTCAGCTGGTCGTCGTTTGGGCGCAAAGCGTGCTGACGGTCAAGAAGTACACGCTGGCTCAATCATCTACCGTCAACGCGGTACTAAGATCCACCCAGGCAAGAACGTTGGCCGCGGTGGCGACGACACTTTGTTCGCATTGACTAACGGTGTCGTTAAGTTCGAACGTCTTGGCAAGTACAAGAAGCAAGTTTCTGTTTTGCCAGTAGAAGACGCTGAATAATCAAGCCGTTCAAGAAGCAGGCAGCCCAGCTGCCTGCTTTTTCTTGTCCTTTTTTGGCAGCAAAGCATGTTTAAGCTGCTAATCTCTTGTATAATAAAAATATCATGAACAAGAGCTTAAAAGCTGCAGAAAAGGATGGTGCTTATGAGCAAGAACAATGAATTGTTAAGCCTGCTGACCAGACGGATCAAGGAAACTGCCGACCTAATCAAGCAGGAAGACGCTGATGCCATGCTGATCTTCAACCGGGCAAATTACCGCTACTTGACCAATTTTACTGGTGAGGAAGCCCAGCTGATCATCACTAAAAAAGGTGACCGGGTTCTCTTGTCCGACTCCCGCTTTGCCCCGCAGATTGAGGCCCAGGCAGTCGGTGAACTGAAAGTGGTGATGAAGCACGGCCATGAAGCCGCGGAAATTGCCGCTGAAGTCAAAAAGCTGGGCGTCAAGAAGCTCCTGGTGGAAGCTGAGTTTGTCTCCGCCTACGAATATGACGCGATCAAGGCCCAGCTGCCAGATGTCGAACTCGTGATGGCGGCAGAGATCGTCGAACGGGTCCGCAATGTCAAAGACGAGCTGGAACTTGCCACCCTGCGCAAGGCGGTCGAAATTTCCCAGCGGGCCTTTGAAGAAGTGCTGCCGATGCTTAAGCCGGGTGCCAAGGAAAGAGACGTCGGCGCCAAGCTGGACTATCTCTTCAAGCTTTACGGCGGCGACGGCCCGGGCTATGACTCAATCATCGCATCCGGTCCGCGGTCTTCCTGGGCTCATGGCGTGGCCAGCGACCGCTTGATGCAGGAACATGAACTGGTCGTAATCGACGCGGCGGCTTCTTACAACGGTTATACGGCCGACATTACCAGAACCTACGCTCTTGGCAGCGTTGAAGATGAGCTGGAGAAGATCTACAAGATAGTCCTGGAAGCTCAAAAGCGCGGGATCGCGGCTGCCAAAGCCGGCGCGACCGGCAAGGACGTTGACCGGGCAGCCCGGGGCTACATCAACGATGCTGGCTACGGCCAGTATTTCGGTCACGGGATCGGCCACGGAATTGGCCTGGAAATCCACGAGATGTGCCAGCCGGCCTTCCTGTTCAGCCAGACGACTCTGGAAAACGGGATCGTGCACACGGTTGAACCGGGCATCTACCTGCCGCAGGGCGGGGTGCGGATTGAAGACGACATCCTGGTCAACGGCGACACGCCGGAAGTCCTGTCGACTCTGCCAAAGGATGAACTCATTCACCTGTAAAGATTATTTTTATGGTAAAATTTATTGTTTATTGGTACAATTTAAGATGTAGAAATGGGGGATTTACCAGATGACAATGATTTCAGTTAACGAATTCAAGAACGGCCTGACGATCGAATACAACAACGATCTGTGGCGCATCGTTGAATTCCAGCACGTTAAGCCGGGTAAAGGGAGTGCCTTCGTTCGCTCAAAGCTGAAGAGCCTGCGGACCGGCGCGGTTCAAGAATACACTTTCCGTTCAACTGCCAAGGTTGAAACGGCCGACATTCAAACCCGCCAAATGCAATACCTTTACAATGACGGCTCAAGCTACGTGTTCATGGACACGGCAACTTACGAGCAATTGGAAGTGCCGAACGCGCAGATTGACCAAGAAGCCAAGTACTTGAAGGAAAACATGGTTGTGAACATTATTTCTCACAACGGTGAAACTTTGGGCTTGGACCTGCCAAACACGGTTGACCTGGAAGTTGTTGAAACGGAACCAGGCATCCGCGGCGATACCTCATCAGGCGGCGGCAAGCCGGCTACGATGGAAACGGGCTTGGTTGTTACTGTGCCATTCTTTATCAATGTTGGCGACGTGTTGACGATCAACACCAGTGACGGTTCATACGTATCACGTTCTAAGTAGTAGTTTTCGAGGTGGAAAAATGGCTGACAATTCAACAATCGTTTTAAGCGGCAATGATGAAGGCGATCAAATCAAGATCGACTTGCAGGTTCTCGAAGTGATTTTAGGCATTTCAGCCCAGAAGGTCGATGGCGTTGCCGGCATGCGCGGCGGCTTGAAGTCAGGCTTTAACCGCGTCTTTGGCCGTGAAGATCGGGGCAAAGGGGTCGACGTCTCTGTTGATGCAGATGCTCAACTGACCGCCGATGTTTATGTCTATCTCAAATATGGCGTCAACGTGCCAACTGTTGCCGGCAAGATTCAACAAGCCTTGCAGCAGCAATTGACGCAGATGACGGATATGAATTTGAAGTCCATTAATGTTCATGTCGTTGGTCTCGTCTTCCCTGAAGATGAAAAGAACTTTGAAGATGCTGATCAACCATTATTCCCCGATCAAGAAGAAGATAAGTAATGAATCAACACGATAGTCGAAAAATTGCACTGCAAGCCATTTATTTGTACAACCAGGATCCGAGCCTGACGGCCGGCGAACTGGAAAGCAATGTCAAGTCAGCCTTGGACTTGACTGACGTGCCAGCTTACAGCCAGGAATTGATTGCCGGTGTGATCGACAAGCAGGCTGAACTGCGGGAGAAGCTTTCCGCCAACTTGAAGCAGGGCTGGCGCTTGGAGCGGCTCAGCAAGACCACCTTGGCGATTTTGGAAGTGGCTCTTTACGAAATGCTTTACAGCACGGTCATCGAAGACCGGTCTGCCATCAATGAGGCACTGAATTTGTGCGATGAGTTCGATGATCCGAAGGCAAAGGCCTTCATCAATGGCATATTGGCAAACTTTGTGCAAGAATAATTTTTCAGCCGGCGTTCAGCCGGCTTTTTTGTTAAGGAGTTAATTTTGGGCGAAATTTTAGACGGGAAAAAGCTGGCCAGCGAACTGGGCGAAAGCCTCTCCAGTGAAGTGGCTTCCTTGAAACTGCACGGCGTCAATCCCAAGCTGTGCGTCATCAACATCGGCGACGATCCGGCCAGCAAGGTTTACGTGGCTTCCAAGAAAAGAAAGGCCGACCGCCTGGGCATCAAGCAGGTGGTCTACCAATTGCCGGCTGACGAGACGGAAGAGGACGTTCTGGAACTGATCGACAGCTTGAATGCCGATCCGGAAGTTACCAGCCTGATGGTCCAGCTGCCGGTTCCCCCGCAGATCAATGCCGACCGCGTGATTGAACGGATCGATCCTGAAAAAGACGTCGACTGCCTGACGCCGGCTAATATCGGTCGTTTGTGGGAGGGCAAGCACTTTGTTGAACCTGCCACGGCTGCCGGGATCATCGCGCTTTTGGACCACTACCAAATTGACCTTACTGGCAAGAACGCGGTTATCGTCGGCCGTTCAAACATCGTCGGCAAGCCGCTGGCAGCCTTGATGCTAGAAAGAAACGCCTCAGTTTCGATTCTGCACTCCCACACGCGCAATCTGGCTGAACTGACCAAGCGGGCGGACGTGCTGGTCTGCGCGGTCGGCAAGGCAGAAATGATCAAGGCTGACATGGTCAAAGAAGGCGCGGTGGTGATCGATGTGGGCATCAACCGCCAGGCCGGCCGCCTGGTCGGTGACGTCGACTTTGCCGCCGTTCGGGAAAAAGCCGCCTGGATCACGCCAGTTCCCGGCGGGGTTGGCCCGTTAACGGTGGAATTTTTGATGGAAGAAGTCATTAAACTGACAAGGAGACAGCATGGACTCGATTAACGGGGCTGAAGAAAAATACCTGACCGTCAGCGAATTAAATTGGTATGTCAAGCAGAAGTTTGACCGTGATCCCTACCTTCATCAAGTTTTTCTGCAGGGGGAATTGTCCAATTTCCGCTTTCGCCGGGGCGGTCACCAGTACTTTTCTTTGAAGGATGACAAGTCTAAAATCAATGTGGTGATGTTCCGCAGTGACTTTGAAAAAGTTAAGTTTGAACCTGAAGAAGGGATGAAGGTTTACGTGACCGGCCGTTTGTCGACTTATGAGGCCCAGGGCAGCTATCAGTTTTATGCCAAAAGCATGGAACCGGCCGGCCTGGGGGCTCTTTATGAGCGCTTCAAGCAGCTGCAGGAAAAGCTGAGCCGCGAAGGCCTCTTTGACCAGCAGCACAAGCGGCCGCTGCCGCTGTTTCCGGACAAG